>JBFYZE010000381.1:0-6079 GCA_041309665.1 Gemmatimonadales bacterium
TCCCGTACTTGCGCGCCGTCATGCCGTACACCAGGCCCCGGTAGGGATGCCCGCCGTCCTGGAGCATCTCGCCCATGAGGCCGAAGGGGAGCCCCGAGACTTCGGTGATCCAGAAGTCCGGGCCCTGACCGTAGTCGAAGTACTCGCCGAACCAGAGCCGGGAGATGTAGGGGAAGTGCTCCATGTACAGCATGGCGCTGTTGATGAAGCCGTCGCGCACGTTGAACTGGTTGGCGGAGTGGAGGTCGATGACCACTTCCGGGCGCTCCTGGTGGAGCACGTTCGCCAGGCGCTTCACGGTGGCGCGGCTGAAGGCGATGTCGTCCAGGTAGAGCCCGTCGATGCGCTGGTTGCGCGCCAGCCACCCCAGTCCCTCGACGTAGTAGTTCGTCCAGCGCGACGTGCCTTTGTCGAGGATGGCGGCGTCGTCCACCGTGTACGCGTGCCAGGCGGAGTGGTAGCGGTCCTCGAGGTGCTCCTGCAGCCACGAGTGGCCCCCGCCCGCGCCGTCGTTGAAGATCTCGTCGCCCAGGCTCCGGAGCGCGAACAGCTCGTGGGCCTTGTACGTCAGCTCCCGGATGGTGTCGTAGAGCTTGACCTTGATCCCCTTGGCGTGGGCTTCCGCGATGTAGGCGGTCTGCTCGTCCAGGTTGAAGAACGGGTAGTTGATGTAGGGGTTGATCTCGTTGGCGTGGTGGATGTTCACCACCGTGCCCCCCCAGGCCGCCACCGAGTCCACCGGGACGTACTGGTGGACGAAGCGGGTGTCGAAGTGCGTGGCGGTGTCGATGGGCTTGAACGGGGTGATGAGGAAGCGGACGTTGAAGTGGAGCGTGTCGCCGGCGGCCAGCGCGCGCGGGCCGGAGTAGTTGCGGGCGACCACCGCGGCGCCCTCTTCCCGGATCGTGATCCCGCCCCGCCCTCCGTTGAACCACGAGGGCGGCATGAGGAGGGGCTGGTTGCGGTAGAAGTTCGTGTTCAGCGGGCGGACGTAGTTGTCGTCGCGGAGCACGTACTGGAGCCCGCGGTTCATCCCTCCGAGCCAGACGCCCTCCTGGTGGTTCTCCACCGCCCACTTCCATGCCAGGGATGCGGGCCTCCGCCCTCCCATGCGTCCCAGGCCGAGCATCCACACGGCGGCTCCCGGATCGTAGCGCACGGGGAGGGCGATGTCGTCCACGGCCACGGGAGCGTCGGCCACCAGCGTCATGCGCAGCTCCAGCATCCCGTCGTACTCGAGGGCGCCGTCCACCCGCAGCGAGAACCGCTCCGAGGTGCTCGTGGCCGACCATTCGGCGCGCCCCCTCGTCGCCGTCCCGAACGTCACGCCGGGCGCCGCGAACGCCTCGCGATGGCCGTCCACCGAGACCTCCAGCTCCAGGGGCGAGGCCAGGACCGGGAGGGGCGTCTGCGACACGCCGGTGACGTCGGCGGTGAAGAAGCTCTGGATGGCGCTCGGGAGCCCGGTGGGCCCCAGCTCGACGCGCCGGCCCAGGACGGTGAGGGTGGAGCCCTCCACCGCCACCGGCACGAACGGAGGGACGATGGCGTCCGGGTCGGTCCCGGCGGTGGAGTTGAGCCACGCGAGGCGGGTCATGAGGTCGGGCTCGTCCTCGCCCCGATTGGCGGCCAGTCCGTCCTGGACGTCCAGGCTCACGGCCAGCGACCGGCTCCCCCGGTTCGCCGTGGAGACCGTCACGGTGCCCTCCACGGTGCCCGGCGTCCGATCCCGGGGAACGCGGATCCCCAGCCAGAGGGGCTGGACCGTTCCCGCCTCCGCCCGGAGCGCTTTCCGGAACGGTTCTCCGTTCTCGTCGGTCCCCTCACAGTTGAAGCACGTCCAGCGTCCCGCCCACGCGTCCGGGAAGCCCTCGAATGCCACCTGGACGCCCTCCAGGGGCTCCTGGCCTGCGATCAGGGCCACCTGGAAGGTGAAGGCCTCGTCCAACAGCACCCGGCTCCTGAAGGCTCCGGAGGGGGTTTCAAGCGCCCAATGTCGTGGGATGTACCGCCTCATCCGCACCGGGCGGTCGCGGTGCTCCGCCACCGCCCGCCACCCGTGGGGGGCACCGTTCATGAAGCCCGCCTCCTCGTCGGGCGTGGCGATGACCTCCATGGGGAAGAACGAGTGGAACGCGTCCACCGACTCGATGCGTGTGGTCCGGGCGCGCGGGAAGGTGGCCCACCCGGCTCTGGCCCGCGCCGCCCAACCCCGGTCGGGCCGGGGCGCCAGGTCTCCGGGGTAGGTGATGGTGGGGTAGTACCCACCCGAGGATTGCCAGGGCAGGTAGTAGACGTGGTAGATCGTGGTCCCCGGGTTGGGCCGGAATGCGACATCCCCCGATTCGTTCTCCACCCGCAGCGCCAGCGCGTCCGTGACGGGCTCGCCCGTGGAGGCGTCCAGGACGACCACGGACTTCGCGGCCGGGTCCGGGTCGTGGCGGCGCCAGGGGATGGTGACGACGACGCCCTCCGGCGCGCCGTTCCCCTGGACGAGCGCGGAGTCCAGCTCCACGACCGCCCGGTGGTTCCCCCAGGAGGTGCCCTTCTCGCCGGCGGCGAGCCAGGGCGTCCAGTTCCCCGCCTCCCACACCACGCCGCCCACGTCGTTGGAGAGGGCGGGGGCGCGATGGAGCGGCGCAGTCCCGGGTGCGGCCTCGCCACAGCCGCAGAGGATCGCGGCGGCGAAGAGCGCCACGGCAGCGAGCAGGGTGGATCTCATGGCATGCCTCCCGGGGGTCTGGGCGCGGTGGAGGGTCCGGCCCTCGCCGACGGACCATACCGCCTCCCGGAGGGCCCTCGAAAGAGCCGGGGACGCGCCGGTGGCTCCGGGCGCCCCGGCGCGGCCGAGGTCAGGCCTGAGCGCTACTCCGCGCGCAGCGCGTCCATGGGGTCCACCCGGGCAGCGCGCGCACCCGGCACGGCCGATGCGATCACCGCCACCACCACGAGAATCCCGCCCACCAGCGTCAGGACCAGCGGATCCGCGCTGTGCACGCGGAAGAGGAGGTCCTGGACGTAGCGTCCGGCGGCGAGGGAGGCTCCCAGCCCCAGGATCACGCCCAGCACCGCGAGCCGCAGGCCCACCGTTACCACGTCCCGCAGGACACGGCTTCTCTGCGCGCCCAGCGCCGTGCGGATGCCGATCTCCTTGGTCCGCTGCGCCACGTCGAAGGAGAGCACGCTGTAGAGGCCGATGGCCGCCACCAGGAGCGCGAGGACCCCGAACGCGGTGAAGAGCGTCGCGCCCAGCGCCCACGCCCTCGTCTGGGGCTCGAGGAGGTCGCGAAGCGGCTGCACGTCCGCGAAGCGCACGCGCGGCGAGAGCGAGCGCAGCACCGGCGCGAGCGCCGCGGCCAACGCACGCGGATCGCCCTCCGTGCGCACGTACATGCCCGCCGGCGGCTCCTGCATCTGGGCGAGGGGCAGGTGGTATGCCAGGAGCGGTCCATGCTCCAGGTCCCCGCGCGACGCGACCTCGGCGATGCCCACCACCGTGGTGCACTCCTCCGTGTCGCCCACGTAGAAGCACTGCCCGAGGGGGTCCTGCCCGGGCCAGAAGGCGGCGGCCATGGTCTCGTTCACCACCGCGACCCGAGGAGCCCCCTCCACGTCCGTGTCCACGATCGTGCGCCCGCGGAGGAGCCGGATCCCCATGGTGGCCATGTACCCCGGGGTCACGCCGTACACGAACGGCCCGGCGCCAGGGGGAACGGGAAGGGAGTCCAGCCCCGGCACTCGGAGGTCTTCGATCATGGCCCACTGGAAGAGGATGTTCGTGCCGGCCACTCCCGCGACGCCGGGCAGGCCACGCGCCGCGTCCATCGCCTGCGCGTAGAGCCGGGTCCCTTCCACGGCGTCGGGGTCCTCGCCCTCGAACTCGAGGCTCGCCTGCACGAGACGGTCCACGTCCAACCCCAGGTCCGCGTTCCGGACCTCGACGACGGAGCGGATGAAGAGGCCGGCGCCCACCAGCAACACCGTGGACAGCGTGGCCTGCACCACGGTGAGGGCCTTGCGCGTCCTCGAGTGACCCCTGGAGCTCCCGCGTCCTCCCTCGGCGAGGTCCTTCGTCAGGTCGGCGCGCGTGCTCTGCAGCGCCGGACCGAGCCCCGCGAGGAGGCCCGCGGCGACGGAGAGGACGGCCGTGACGGCCAGAACCCGCCCGCTCAGGGGCGACGTGGTCCAGAGGACGTCGGGGATGAGCGCGGCCCGGATCAGGTCGCCGCCCCAGTTCGCCAGCGCCAGCGCAGCCACGCCACCCATCGCCGCCAGAAGCATGGTCTCGAGCACCATCTCCCTCAGGAGCCGGGCCCTGGACACGCCGAGGGTGAGGCGCACGGCCACTTCGCGCCTCCGCCGTGAGCCTTGCGCCAGCATCAGGTTCGCCACGTTTGCGCACGCGATGAGGAGCACGATGAGGGAGACGCCGGCCACCCACCGTGCAACCTTGGATTCGTTGCTCGCGCCGGGGCCGCTCGCCTGGATGAGGGGCGCGGTGAGGATCCGCACATCGGGATCTCGACGTTCCTCCTCGCGGCCGTTGATGTGCAGCGCCGTGGCCTGCGCTTCCGCCGCTTCGACGCTTGCCCCGTCGGCGAGCCGCACCACGGCCTGCAGCCACCAGTGCCTGCGGGAGTCGAAGAACCGGTCGCTCCCTGCCTGAATCACCTCGAAGGGCACCGCGGGAAGCCACACGTCCACAGGCTGCAGATCGATCCCCGTGAAGCCACGGGGCGCCACCCCGATGACGGTGGCCTCGTGTCCGGCGAGCTCCAAGGTGCGGCCCAGCACGCTCGCGTCACCGCCGAGGGACGAACGCCAGAACTCGTAGCTGACCACCGCGGTCAGGGGGGACGCCAGCTCGTCGTCGGCGGCATCGAAGAAGCGCCCGAGGTGGGCCTGCACGCGGAGGGTGGTGAAGAAGTCGTACGTGGCCCGGGTGACCATGACCTGACGGGCGTCCACGCCGGTGCCGAGGGTGATGGGGTTGTTGGCGGTCATGGCGCCGGCGGAGGCGAACTCGGGGATCGTGCGCAGGTCGCTCACGTCGGGGTACGTCGTGGCGGGGATGACGGCGGGCTGGCCGAAGAACTTCCCGTCGCGGAATACCCGGCGCACCATGCCCGGCTCGGCTACGTGGTCAGGCGCCCTCAGCAGAACGCGGTCCACGATGCCGAACATGGCGGCGTTCACGCCGATCCCCAGCCCGAGGGTGAGCACCACCCCAGCGGCCAGCCCCGGCGCGCGTCGCACGCCCCGGAGTGCCTGACGCGCCCCCGCGAGCACCGCGTCCCAGGACTCCTCCCGCTTCCCCATCACCACCCTCCTCCGGTCCACGGCCATCATCCTCTGCCGTCCCCGCGCCACGTCGCCGAAGCGGCGTTCGGCCTCGCGCCGGGCGTCTTCGGGGCTCATGCCCCGCTCCACCAGCCGATCGGTCTGCTCCGCCAGGTGGTGCTCGATCTCCCAGTCCACGGACTGCCGCAGGCCGGGCCTGCCGATCCCCAGCCGGAACAGGCGCCGGATCGGGCCCACGGTCCTCAGCCCTCCGACACGCGGGGCGTGATCTTGGACACGGCCTCGACGTACCGGGCCCACTGGAGCTCCTCGGCGGCGAGGGCCTTCGTCCCCTTGGCGCTGAGGCGGTAGTACTTCGCCTTGCGACCCTTCTCGGAGATGCCCCAATCACTCTCCAGCCAGCCGCGCGCCTCCATGCGGTGCAGCGCGTGATAGAGCGCACCGTCCTCCACGAGGAGCTGCTCCCCGGTGGACTGGAGGATCCACTCGAGGATGGCGAACCCGTGCATCTCCGAGCCCGCGCCCAGCGTCTTCAGGATCAGCAGCTCGAGGGTGCCCGGGAGTGGGCCGAGGGGGACGGTCATGAGCCTGCCTGCCTGAGTGGAGCGCTTACCTGAACGACTCAGGTCAAAGATGTTGTACTGAGCCGTTCAGGTCAACGGGTACCCGGGGCTGCACTTCGGTTGCCGGCGCCCATCGCTTCAGTGACGGCCACCCAGCTCGAGCGCGCGCCGCAGGACCCGACCCTCCAGGTCCTGGAAGAGCGCGTCGGGAGCGG
>JBFYZE010000382.1:0-8387 GCA_041309665.1 Gemmatimonadales bacterium
GTGCGTTCTCGGCTCTCGACCGCCTGCGCATCAACATCGGGGAAGGTGCTCTCGTGTGCCTGATCGGCCAACGCCTTCCCCTTACCCGCCAGGTGTCCGCCCTCCCTGTAGGAATGATCTAACCGAGGGCTGGCGGGGCGCCTCCCCGAGCTCCTGCCGGGACGCCGGCAGGCCGGTGATCTGCAGGATCTCCTGCCCGTTGAGGGTCTCGCGCTCGAGCAGCGCGGCGGCCAGGGCGTCGAGGGCCTGGCGGTGCTCGACCAGGAGACGGCGAGGGATAGGGAAAAGATGGCCCCTTTGGAGCGGTGATCCGAGAAGAGATCTGCCCGTCGGTGGTAGGATTGAGCAAGGAAGCGGTTGACCGGGGGGGAGGGGAGGTCAGGCGCCTCAGGTCTGGTCGAAGTCGTCGTCCGGGAGGGGGTCGGGCTGGGCGGGGTCATGGTCCGGAGTCTGATCGAGGTCGTCCGCGGGGAGCTGGTGGGCGACCTCGTCGGCGTGGGGGAGGATCCGGGAGATGGGCCCGGGATCGGTGAGCACCGCGATGAAGGTGAGAGGTGATGGGCAGGTGGGACAGATCAGCGGGAGGACTTTCATTCGGAAGCCAGATCCGCGGAGCCATCAGGATTGCGGCGAGAGCAACTGCCGGGAGCAGCAAGCCTTCGGCCCGCAGCGGACTGCGGGGAAGCCGGGGGGCTGCGCCCGCTGCGGAGTCCAGGCGAATCAGCCGGGGAAGAACCCGGTGCGGGTTTGGATTCGGCTCTGCCCCCATGGCTTCGACGGACTCCTTTGTCGGGACATTGCGGAGAGGGGGCACGATAGCACTGCTAGCGCACCTCAAAGGCCCTCTCCGTCACCAGCGCCTCCTGCGCCGGCCAGCTGGTCCGAACCACCAACGTGTAGCTCCCCTCATCCAACCCTTCCAGGTCCAGGACCACCGCATTCCTGAACACCGCCCCCGGCGAGGGCTCCGTCCAGCTCAGCCTCCCTCGCTCCTGCCCGCCGACCCCAGGCAGCACGCGGGTGATCTCGCTGAACAGCCCTCGCCCCTCCCGCCTCACCTCGATCTCGATGCTCACCGGAGCTTCCGGCGGCACCCCATAGGTCTCCCAGTAGACCCCAGGGCTGTCGTCCGGGGCGAGGGTCGTGGTGCCAAGCATCATCCCCGCCGCGATCAGCAATGAGTCGGGCTCATGATTGCCCGCCGGCCGATAGAAAAGCACATCCGAGATACCGGGGCCCTCGACGTCCAAAGGGTCCGTCATAACCCGGTGCCGGCCCATGCCGGCTCCGGAGAGCACTTCGAAGCTGGTCACGTACCGTATTGGAGGGATCTGGGCCAGGAAGACGGCACGCTGGTCGTGGATGGCGGAGGCAAGCTGCACGGGGAAGCTGTCGGGGGCGTTGCTCAGCACCAGGTGGGCGGTGGCGTCGGGAGCGTCGGCGAGGGGTGAGCCCACCAGGTCTCCTGCCACCACCACGAGCAAGGAATCGGCCCTTCGGAACCGGGCAATCTGGGCCGGAAGCTCGAAGAACGGACCGTAGGGCGGCGTGTAGCCCTCGTCCTCCAGCGTGGCATCGAGGCGCCATACCGGCTGCGAGAGATCGCCGTCCGGGAAATCGGGCACGAAGTGGTACCGAGCTGCCTTCGCACTGGTCCAGACGTTGTACATCGGGATGCCTTGAATCCTCAGACCATCGGTCTTCCATGAATCCCAGGTTCCCCTGGGTATCCGCCGGGGGAGGTAGAACTCCCGAAGCCACTCCGGCATCGGGCCCGGGACGTTCGAATGGATGGTCTCCAAGAAGAAGGACCGCGTCTGGAATGACCGGCTCACGTGTTCAGACCACCGGTCATTGCGTTCAACTGCGAAGAGCGGATCAGCTAGCCACCACACGGTGTCTGACGCCGCCAGACGATCCTCGCAGGGAAGGGCGGCAAGGCGTCCTCGTACTCTGCTATTCAACGCCCAAGAGGCTTCGGCAAGCTGGCAGGCGATGGAATCGGGGGCGGTCTCCAGCCCCACCCGAAACCGTTCCTCGGCCGCATCCAGACGTTCCACTCCCTGAAACACCATGCCCTGGACGAGAGCGCACCACCAGTCTGAGGAGCGGCAAGCCTGGGCAAGGCCGAAAGCTTCCAGATGTCGGCCGAACTTCATCAAAGTATAGACCGCGTATCCGACCACAAACCCTGCATCCGGATGCTCCCGGGCACCGGTCTGAATCAGGTCCAGAACGTCCCCCATTCTGGGTGAACAAGAAACATTGGCAGGGCAAGGAGTCCAATCAGGATCGGATCCGAAACATGAATGCCCCTGTTCTGCGGAGCAGGAGCCCTTTGGAAGCACGTACGTTGGAGCAGTCCATGACCTCCAATAGTGCGTGGCAAGACTCCGTTTCACCTCCCGGGTAATCGCCATGGTATCGGGAGCCTGGCGAAGGAGCTCACCACCCACGAGCAGGGCGGAGATCAGAAGGGTCGTCATCATGGCCTTCCTCCGGCATCACAGTGCCCCGCTGGATCGCGCGGAATCCCTTCGGCATCCGGGAACCCCTCACCCTGGCCCTTTCCGGGCATTGCCCGTTCAATCACGACCCTACCCCCGGAGAGCGTCACGATGCGATCAACGTACCGAAGGGTCGACGTGCGGTGACTGACCAGCACGACCGTCTTCCCCGAGAGGAATCGCAGGAGGGCCGGCATCAGCCGCTCTTCCGTCCCCGAATCCAGATTCGATGTGATCTCGTCAAGGAGAATCACCGGCGCGTCCCGCATGAGGGCGCGAGCCAGCGAGAGACGTTGCTGTTCGCCACCAGACAGGGTGTTCCCCCACTCCGCAACGGGGCTGTCAAGGCCTTCAGGAAGAGAATCCACCAGGCCTTCCAACTGACAGATCGCGAGGACCTGTTTCAACCTGGCTTCAGGAGCATCGTCGACCCCCAAGACAATGTTGCTCCTGAGGGACCCTCGAAGCAACTCGGAGGCCTGCCACCCCACCGCCACCGCGCGGCGGATGGCGCGAAGGGGGAGGGAGTCGTGCCGGTGGCGCCCATACTGGATGATTCCCTCGTTCAGAACCTCCAGGCCCGAGATGAGTCGAAGGAGCGTGGTCTTGCCTGAGCCGCTCCCACCCACGAGTCCCGTCACCGTGCCGGAGGGGGATAGGAAGAAGCAGGCCCCTTTGGAGCGTTGATCCGAGGAGGAATCTGCCGGTCGTTGGTGGGTCCGGGCGGACGCGCCCGGTGCGGGACCGGGGAAGGGGGCAGGCCAATCGCCACAGCTCTGGTCGAGGTCGTCTTCCGGAAAGGGGTCGGGATCGGTGAGCACCGCGATGAAGGTGAGAGGTGATGGGCAGGTGAGACAGATCAGCGGGAGGACTTCATGGATCCGGGCCAGGAGAGCGGCCCAGCGGGAGGGTCGGGGGGAGGGAGGAGGGGGATCCGGATCCGCTGGGCGCGTCGATCCGTGGTGACGGTGGCGGTGGATCCTGGGGGGAACCTGGTCGGATCGGCCGGCGACGAGGCAGAGCCTCTCGAGTGCGAAGGGGGGCCGAGCGCAGTAGCGAATGAGGCCCTCGGGGGCTCCGCGGTCGGTGGCCTCGATGCGGACGCTGCTGTCGGGACCGAACCCGCCGCCGTGATCCCAGGTGAGCATGTCGTCGGCCTCGTGGGGCTCCAGGAGCCCGGCCGCGAGGATCAGGGGAACGATGACCAGGCCGCGGCCGGTGAGGCTGGCTCCAATCCCCGCGGCCATGAGGAACACCGGCCTATCGAGAAGCTGTTGAGGTGCTGCGATGACTCGAGCCACATCACGGCTTCGTCGTGAATCCGGCCAGGACGGCGAAACCGTCCTTCCTCCACAGGACCTCGGGCCTGAACCCCGCTTCCCGCAGCCAGGCGACCTCCGAATCGAGCGGGAAGTAGACATCCTCGTCGGCCCAGGACGAGAGGTGGGCCTCGGCCTCGGGCCTGGAGTAGCTCCTCTCCAGATGGCTCAACCACGCATCTCGGTGCTCCGCCGCCAGGGCGGGCTCCGCACCCGGGAAGCAGTCGGCTGTCACCAGGATTCCGGACCGACGCAGTGCGGCGTGGCAGCTTGCGTAGAACCGTCGTTTCTCCTCGGGCGTCCGCACATGGTGCAAGGAAATGCACGCGACGATCGCGTCGCAGGCCGGGATGTCGGTCTTCAGGAAGTCTCCCGCGAGGAGCTCGACCCGTGGGTACGCGGCCAACCGGGCTGCCGCGGCTTTGAGCATCCCCGGATCGCTGTCGATACCGACGAGCTGTGCCTGCGGCCGGGCGTCGAGACAGGCCGCGGCCAGGGCCCCGGTGCCGACGCCCAGGTCCACGATCCTGGGCTCGGGATTGGGGACGAACCGAAGCGACTCCCCTGTGATCCGCACCAGATCCTCGTAGTGCGGCACGAAGGTCCGGATCCGGGAATCGTATTCGGCGAGATCGATGCGTAGGTGCGCGCTGACACTCATTCGATTCAATCCTCACGAGCCATCGCGTGTCGGGACGGCGCTTCCGCGTAGGTCCTACCAAGCTCGTGCGCACGTTCCAGGTAGCCCGGTCCCTGCATGACCAACTCCCCGGGTCGGTGGTCCTGCTTGAACCTCGCGAGAGAGGCGGCGGCGTTTTTGTTATCCGATGCCGCAACACGAAGCTCCCTCTTGGCCATGTCCGGCCTCCGCATGAGGGCTCAGCCCCGACGAGCTGGAACGGGAGCCGCGGTTGGACTCCAGCCGTTACGAACGGTCGACCACCCGAACCTATGAGATCATTGCCCCCTTCGACACTTTAACTACACTGTAGCTTTAGTGTCTCGATGTCCACATCGATCGGGGGCGTCATGGGCTATCTGGGCGAGTTCGAGCAGCTGATCCTCTTCGCGCTGCTCCAGCTCGAGGACGACGCGTACGGGGTCACGATCCGCGAGGCCATCGAGGAGCGCACCGGAAGGGCGGTCTCCGCCGGCGCGATTTACACCACGCTCGGACGGCTGGAGGAGCGGGGCCTCGTCCGCTCCGAGACGGAGCCCTCCGTCAAGGGGCGGATGGGGCGGCCGCGGAAGTACTACCGGCTGCGGCGCGACGGCGCGCGCGCGCTCCAGGAGTCGTACGCGACCGTCCAGGCCATGGCCGGCGGGCTGATTCCCAGGCTGAACCGCCTGGCGGAGAGCTGATCATGGCGCCGAGCCCATCCCGCACCCCGCTTCTCCTCCGCCTGGAGCCTCCGGGCCCACCAGCTCCGGCGCGCCCTCGCGCGCCGGGTGACGCTCGATGCCAGGCTCGGGCTCCGGATGCTCGCGAAGCAGCCCATGCTCACCGGGGTCGCGATGCTCGCGCTCGGCCTGGGGATCCCCTCGTCGCTGGCCGTCCGTCACGTGATGGGCGGGTTCCAGAGCCCTCTTCCGGTGCCCCAGGGCGAGCGCCTGATGGGGATCCGCTACCGGAGCCTCGAGACGGGGCGGGAGGGGAGCTCAATGCACGACTACGCCCGCTGGCGGGAGCTCGGCCTGGCCTCGTTCGAGCAGCTCGCGGCGGCGCGCTCGTACAGGATGAGCGTGCACGAAGGGGAGCCCGGGGCGCCGCCGGGGACATGGATGAGGTTCAGGCGGTCAACGTGAACGGGCCTCTGACCATCGCCGTGACTCTGGGCATCGCGGGGATCGTGAGCGTCCTGGGCTGCGCCTCGGCGACGCTCCGCGGGCTGCGCATCCAGCCGAGCCAGGCGCTGCGGGAGAGCTGAGGAGGGGTGGTCCCCGGCTCTCCTCTCGGCCTACGGCTCCTCCCCGCGCTCCCTGTCGCTCCCCCCCGGCTCCCTCCCCTTCAGCCGCCCCGCCTCCCGGAGCGCCCGGCGCAGGAGGAACTCGATCTGCGCGTTGATGCTACGCAGGTCATCGTCGGCCCAGCGCCGCACGGCGTCCAGGGTGTCGGGGTCGATGCGGATGAGGAACGCGTCGCGCTTGGCCATGTGCCGCGCCGGGCCCTTCGCTCAGCTGTAGAGGGAGCCGGCGTTCACCACGGGCTGGGTGTGCCGGTCGCTGCACAGCACCACGAGCAGGTTGGAGACCATGGCGACGCGCCGCTCGTCGTCCAGCTCCACGATGCCGTGCCGCTGGAGCTGGTCCAGCGCCATCTCCACCATCCCCACGGCCCCCTCCACGATGCGGGTCCGGGCCGCCACCACCGCGGCCGCCTGTTGCCGCTGGAGCATGGCCGCGGCGATCTCGGCAGCGTAGGCCAGGTGACTGATGCGCGCCTCGATCACCTGCACGCCCGCCTTGTCGAGACGCGCCTGGATGTCCTCCCGGAGCTGCTCGGAGATGGTCTCCGTGTTCCCGCGCAGGGAGATCTCGTGGTCCTCGCTGTCGTAGGGGTGGCGGCTGGCCAGCACGCGGAGCGCCGACTCGCTCTGGATGGCCACGTAGTCCTCGTAGTCGTCCACCTCCAGGAGCGCCTCGGCCGTCTCCACCACCCGCCACACCACCACCGCGGAGATGTCCACCGGGTTGCCGTCGCGGTCGTTGACCTTGGAGGGGCGGCCACCGGTGCGACCCTTGGGGTGGATCACCTTCCCGCCGGAGTCCTTCTGCTCCTCCGTGCTCGTGGAGCCCGTCTCGAAGTTCCGGATGCGCAGCGAGATCTTCTTCTTCGAGTAGAAGGGATTCACCCAGAAGAAGCCCGACGTCTTCACCGAGCCCTTGTACTCCCCGAAGAGGAGGAGAACGCGGGCCTCGTTGGGCTGGATGGCCATGAGGCCGAAGAGGCAGACGAAGGAAGTGAGGAAGAGGAGGATGCCGCCCGGGACGCCGCCCGCCGTGAGGAGGAGGGGGTCCCCATTGGCAGCCACACCGAAGACGAAGAGGATGGGCCCGCCGATCAGGCCTGCCAGACAGAGGAAAAGGGGCAGCCAGCCACTCCGCGGCGTGTAGACGATCTCCTTCACCATGGAAGCCCTCCTTGAGTACGTTATCGTGATGGTATTAAAGTGATATCATCCCCGCCCCGCCCAGTCAAGGATCGGATGGCCGCGCCACGGGCCAGCCGCGACGAGGCCGTCGCCACCGGCATGACCGACGGCAGGGAGTGGAGCTACAAGAACCTGGACCGGACCCTAGCCGAGCGGGAGGAGGGCTGGCGAAGGGGTTCTCCACCTACATCACGACGTCTCCCCCGGGGTCCCTCTTCCGCAATGCGTCCAGGATGCGTCGGACGTCGTCGACGCGGCGCTCCGCTTCCGCCCGGTCGATCTCCGCGGTGGCCCAGGGGACCTCTCCCACCCCGTCCCATTCCAGCCGCAGGACGGTGCCGTCTCGTGCACCTTCGGGCAGTAGGGCCGAGGCGACCTCGAAGACCTTACCCCGGTCGGAAATCAGAACCGCGACGCCTGCTTCCAGGCGGTCCACGGCGAAGTACCGATTCTCAGTAGGCATGTTGTGCGATGACCCGTCCATTCCGGTCGAAGAGGGTTGCCGTGTCGCCATCGTTGTTCCAGATCGCCGAGGAGGCTCCCCAGAAAAGCCGCGCCTCGTCGTCACCCCCCCGGCCGGTGTGGAGGACAAGCCGCCCGCCCGGTGCCAGCCCAGACCCGCTCGGGAAGACGTAGCAGTGTCGGGCAAGGTCGCAGAGCCTCCAACCCGAGAGATCAATGGGAGAATCGGATCCGTTGGAGAGGACGGCGTACTCCCCATTCAGGTTCTGATGATCATTCCCCGGCGCGTCCGCCACGACGGCGATCGAGATCCTGGCGACGGACGCGGTTGTCGCAGGCTCCGCTAGCGCCGCCTCCACCCCCGAGAGAAGGACACGCTCGCCGGCGGTCGCTCCCTTTGAATCCGCATCCGCTCCGCCGAGGATCACCTTGTACGAGCCGTCACGAGAACCCTCTACGGTCACCCCGCCGTGGACATCGGTTCGGAGGACCTGGTCGGCATGGCGCGCGTATGCGGCCAGCGCGCGGGCATCGGGATGCCCATAGGTGTTCTCCCGTCCCACCGAGACCACGACCACCTCTGGCCTGGAGGCCTCGAGAAAGGCCTCGGTGAACCCGCTGGAGCTTCCGTGGTGGGGAGCCTTGAGGACGGTCGCGTCGGGAACGACGCCAGCTTGCAGGAAGTGGGACAACTCCGAGCGTTCCGAATCCCCGGATAGGAACCCTCGAAACTCCCCGAACTCCAACACCAGGCCAACGGAATGATCGTTCAGGTTCGATCCCACGTGTGCCGGGAGCGGCAGGACGCGCAGGGTGACCGATCCAAGGCTCAGCGTCCGTGGGATCGCCTCCAGGTAGGTGATCTCCTCATGGGCGCGGAGCTGCTGCATGACGCCGGAGTAAGTGGCCGTCGTGTAAGGCTGGCCGTTGTCCATGTAGTAGCGGAC
>JBFYZE010000383.1:0-16893 GCA_041309665.1 Gemmatimonadales bacterium
CACTCGGGGGCCCCGCCCCCCGCCCCCGCGGTCGCCTGATGGCTTCCCTGCGCGGGGCTTCACGCCGCGGCGGTCATTCGGCCTTCGTGAACGCTACCGAAGAGTGCCCGACCTACCCGCCGGATCACCCCCAGGCCTTCGGTCGCGAGCCACTGGGGCCTGAGGCCCGCGAAGCGCCCCCGGAGGCCGACATCGGCGCCGAGGCTTGGACGACTCGGCGCCGCTAAGCGAGGCCCCAAGCCGGAGCGGCCGACATGCCCTTCCAGCTGAAGGGCCGAGCGGTCGGCCTCCGGGGGCGCTTCGCGGGCCCTCATGCACCGACACGCACGCGCCCTCACCCCCCGCAAGCGAATCGCCCCCGCCGGACCGAAGTCCGACGGGGGCGTTTCGCTCAGCGAGCTGAGCTTGCTACAGCCAGCCTGGCTTAGGGCTCTGCGAGCACCGGCACAGTCTGGACGTCACCCGACCCGAGGACCCAGAGGAAGCCCTCCCTCGTCGGGACACCGCTCACGTTCACCCTGTAGACACCCTCCTGCAGGTTGGCGAAGCTGTAAGTCCCGGTCGAGCTGACGATCGTCGACGCCGAGAAGGCGCCCGGGGTGCAGGAGCTGGTGTTCCAGCCCTGCGCCACCGGCAGCCGCGCCAGCACCCAGTTCGTCGTCTGGCACAGCTGCAGAACCATCGTCAGGCCTGCAGCGTTCGACGCGCTCCCGGCCTTCGTGACGGTCCCGTTCACCGTGCCGTTCTGGTAGAGGAACGAGAAGTTCGTGCGGCGGATACCGTCCACCGCTGCCACACGGTTCAGCGTCCCAGTGTAGGGCACGGCCGTACCAGCGTAGTCCCACGCCGGCAGCTTGAAGCCTGCCGCGCCGGTATAGCCACTGGTGGAGCCCACAGTCCGGCACAGGTCACCACCAGCGCAGGTGGCGTTCGCCGCGATCTGCACGATGACCGTGTCGGTGGGCACCCATCTCACGTCGCCGGTAACGCTCACGGCCTGGCCGGCAGGCGTGCTGTTGACCTTCCTGAGGATGTAGCGGCCCTCGCGGAGGCCGGTGAAGTCGAAGACACCCGAGCCCGAGGTCTCACCCTCGGCAACGAGCGAGTCGTTGCTGATCGACGCGGTCGTACCGGCGTTGTCCTTGTACAGCTGGAACAGGACGCCGGCCAGCGCCTCACCCGCGTCAACCGTGTTCCCGTCGTTGTCGCGGTCGTTGACCACGAGGCCGCGGATGCGGCCGTCAACACGCGTGGCAAGGAAGTTGACGTACTGATGGTCGCCACTCCCCGCCAGCCGGCGGGAGCCCTGCGTCGGACCGTCGTTGTCGACCGCCGTCGACCCCGAAGCTCCGGGGTTGGCAGCCTTCAGCGTGCCGGCCGGCAGACGACCGAGAGACGACGCACTCGCCATGTAGCGGCCACCGATGTTCGTGCTGGAGGTGGTCATCCTCAGCGTCCGCGTGAACTCCCAGTTCGTGGAGTCATCGGCGATCGTGATCTGGTAGTTCCCCTCCAGGAGGTTGTCCCTGGTGGTGAACCAGCCAGCGAGGTCGGCAGCGAAGGGCGCGGTCTTCCCGACCGTGACCGTCGAGTCGTACGTGGTACCCAGGTTGTTCACGGCCTGGATCCTGACCTTCATGCCGTTGACCACAGTGCCGTCGTCGGCAACGGTCACGCCCGAGAGCCGGGTGTTGTTGAACTTGAAGGCGAACGTGGACTCGCCGGCGCTGCCGCCGACCACGTTCACGGTGTCCACCTGGTCCCCGCCGTCGAGCGTGAACGTGATCAGCGTGTCGCTGATGATCGTCCGCGCACCCGTCGGGATGGCCTTGACCCGATAGCTGCCCGCGGTGGAGACATTCCCGAGGCTGGGATACGTCGTGCTCTCCAGCATACCGGGGGTGATGCCACCGAACGCGGTGGCAGCGCCCGTGGCGACGTAGGTGCCCGCCGCGTTGCGCGTGTACAGCTGCGCGTTGACGCCATTGGTGCCGAGGAGGTCGTCACCACCCGTGTAGGTCAGGGAGTCGTCAACCTCGTGGTGGATCTTCAGGAAGATGTCGGAATCCGTGTACTTCACGGCCATCGAGCCAATGTCGATGGTGTCGGTCGTCGCCACGGTCCCGTTCCAGATGTAGCGCAGCCAGCGGCCGGCTGCAGTGCCCTTGACCGCAGTGGGCGTCTGCACGAAGCCGTGACCGTTCGCGTTCGGCTGGGCACCACCCGGGTTCAGCCTGAACCAGAGCGTGTCAGGGAACGTCCCGCTGCTGCCGACGTTCCCCGCCAGCGTGACGTTGAATACCGTCATGCCATCGGCGTCCGTGAACGGCGTATACGCCCAGACGGGCGCGACCGGGATGCTGTCCTTGTTGGCCCGGACGTCCCAGCGCCACACCGCCACCGGATCATTGTCGATCTCGGCAGCGCTGAGCTTGACGACAATGGCGGTGTTCGTCGCATCGAAGAAGTCCGGCGCCGTGGTGACCGAGTCCTTGCCGGCATAGGCGATCTCGATGACCGACTCACCGTTCAGCGAGTAGCTCGGCAGGCCATTCAGGGCCGGTGCCACACCCTGGCGGATCAGCGCGTACACGAGCTTGTCGTTGGACGTGCTGCCGGCGGGGCCGACGTCGACGCTGCGGTTGAAGCGCATCGCCACCTCACCGTTCGCGTCCGTGGTCCCGGAGCCGATCATGCCGGTGGCCGACGTGCCGCCGTTGGCCAGCGCGTTGGCGTAGGTGTCGTACAGCCGGATGCCGGCACCCTGGATGGGCGCCACACCCGTCGGGCCGGTGGCGCTCACGCTGGCGTCGAACCCCAGCATGGCCTTGACCTTGATGGTCTGGCGGGTGATCTGGAACGGGAAGTTGACCGTTCCCGTGCTCGCCGGAGCGACCACCACCACCTGCGTGCTGTTGAACGCCTGCTTGTAGTTCACGTTCGCAGGCTTGTCGGTGTCCGCGGTGTCGATCTGGACGCCGTAGGTGCCCCAGGCGAGGTTCTCGAACTTGAACATGCCGTTCGCGTCGGTCTCCGCCGTCTGGGTGCCGGCATCACTGGTCAGCGTGATCTTGATGCCCGCGGTCTTGAGGGCCTCTTCGGCACCTTCGAACGCCAGCGTGGCCGGGTTCTCGTCGATGAAGGCGTATCCGGAGATCGTGGCGTTCGTCGCCCGCGCCCCGGCGAAGCTCTTCACCTCAGCGCCGCCCGTGGCGACCGTGAAGGGCCCCTGCGAAGTGGTCGCGAAGGTGTACTTCAGCGCGTCCCAGTTCGAGATCGTGACGGAGTAGGACCCACCGCGAAGCGCGGTGAACTTGTACTGGCCGTCACTGTCCGTGGTGGTCGTGGCCGTGGCGGACCCGGTCAGGCTGACCGTGACGCCCGCCTGGCCCACTCCGCCCACCGCGACCGAGCCGGTGACCATCGCGGTCTTGATGTAGGCCCCGGTGAAGCTGGCCGTCCCGGTGGAGCTCGCAGAGCCGATGGTCACGGCCTTCGTGATCTCGGTGAACTGCGCGTCGGCGGCGAAGCCGCTGATGGTGACGTTGTAGCTCCCGACCGTCAGGCCGGAGAACGTGTACGCGCCGGCCGCGTCCGTCGTGGTCGAGGCGGTCGCGTTACCCGAAAGGGCGACGCCGACGCCTGCGGCGGGCGCACCCTCGATGGTCACGGTCCCCGTGATCTTCGCCGTGGCGAGGAGCGTGCCGGTGAACGAAGCCACCTGCGACTGACCCGCGGCGACCGTCACGGTTGCCGTGGAGGAGGCGAAGGTGTACTGCCCGGCGTCGAAGCCGGAGATCGTCACGGTGTAGCTGCCGGCCCGCAGCCCGGTGAAGGCATACTGGCCGTTGGCATCCGTGTTGACGCTGGCGCCGGCGGTGTTGCTGCCCGTGAGGGCCACCTTGACGCCGGCCAGACCCCTACTGCCGGCCAGGACCGAGCCGAGGATCGCCGACGTGCGCACGTAGGCGCCGTCGAAGTTGACCGTCTGCACCTGGCCCGACGTAGCGATCGTCGCGCCCTTGGTGGTGGTCGAGAAGGCCGCGTCCGTGGGGAAGCCGCTGATGGTGATCGTGTACGTGCCGGCCTTGACTCCTGCGAAGGAGTAAGCGCCGGACGCATCCGTCGTCGCGGCAGCGCCGGACGACAGCGTCACGGAAACACCAGACCTGGCCGTCCCCTCGATCGTGACCACGCCCGAGATCGTGCCCGTGACCTCGGGAACCGTGATCGGATCCGAGCCCTCGTCACAGGCAGCGAACGCAACGAGCGCTGCGAGAGAAAGTACCTTGAGTCTCTTCATGTCACCTGATCCCATGAAGGGGGAGTTCGTGCCCGGATTGGGCACATGAAACCGAGGAATCCTGAAGCAAGATCGATGCCAGGATATCGCTTCAGCTAAGTGGATATACAGCAATGCCTTAGCATGGCGGTCAAGGCAGTGCGGAGCCTCGGAAAACCGAGATGCCTCAGTTTTCCGGGTCCTCGGCCAGGAAACGCTCGGCAAGCTCCACGAAGGGGTCGGCTCCCAGGTACACGGGCGTGCGCCCGTGCAGGGCCCTGGGCTGGAGATCCAGGAGCCGCCTCCGGCCGTCGCTCCCCCGCCCCCCGGCCTGCTCCACGATCATCGCCATGGGGGCCGCCTCGTACAGGAGCCGGAGCTTTCCTTCGGGGTTCTTTCGGTCGGCCGGGTACATGAAGAGCCCCCCCAGGAGGAGGGTCCGGTGCATGTCGGACACCAGGGAGCCGATATAGCGGGACCCGAACCCCCCTTCCCGCTTCAGGTGGCTCATCAGGCGCTGCTGCCCGGGGAACCAACGGTGATAATAGGCCTCGTTGATCGAGTAGGTCCTGGCGGGGGGGTCGGGGATGCGCAGGTTGGGGTGGCTCAGGAGGAACTCGCCGATGGAGGGGTCCAGGGTGAAGCCGTGTACCCCCGCTCCGGTGGTGTAGACCAGCATCGTGGAGGAGCCGTAGAGGACGTATCCCGCCGCGAGCTGCCGGGAGCCGGGCTGCAGACAGTCCTCCAGCGTGCCCCGCTCCCCGCTGGTGATCTTCCGGTGGATCGAGAAGATCGTGCCGATGGACACGTTCACGTCGATGTTCGACGAGCCGTCCAGGGGATCGTACAGGACAACGTAGTCCCCGGCCGGGAAGCGCTCGGGGATGGGGATGGGGTCCTCGGCCTCCTCGGAGGCGAGAACCGCGATGTGCCCCGTGTGGTCGAGTGCCTTGTAGAGCACCTCGTTGGCGTAGATGTCCAGCTTCTGCACCTGCTCGCCGTGGACGTTCTCGTTGCCCGTGCGCCCAAGGATGTCCACGAGCCCGGCCATGTTCACCTGCCGGGAGATCATCTTGGCGGCGAGGGCGATATCGTGGAGGATGCTGGTGAACGCCCCCGTTGCCTCCGGGTGCCGGCGCTCCTGGTCGATGAGGAAGCGGGAGAGGGTGACGATGCTGGTGTCGGGCATGGGCTGCGTGGTTGGCGGCGGAGCGTCCGTACCAGCCGGAGGTTAGGGCGGCACCCCGACCCCGGTCAACGGCCCCGCGCGCCCCAGGCGCGCACCACCCACGCGCCGTCCCTGCGCCCCAGGACGCTCAGCGTCCCTTCCCGGTCGGTGCGGCGGACGGAAGCGCCGGCCGCCGCCAGCCGCTCCAGCACGCCGGGAGCAGGGTGCCCATAACGGTTCCTGCGCCCCACGGAGACCAGGGCCAGGGCGGGGCGGGCGTGGGCCAGGAGCGCGGGATCGGTGGACGTGAGGCTCCCGTGATGGCCCACCTTGAGCACCTCCAGGTCCCGGCTCACGCCGGCCAGGAGCCCCCGCTCCACCGAGGTGGGCGCATCCCCGGTGAGGAGCGCGTCGAAGCTCCCGAACGCCACCGCGAGGACCACCGACGCGTCGTTGGAGTCCGCATCGCCCTCCGCCGGCGCCGCGGGTCCGCTCCCCGCGTGGAGCACCCTCACGTCGAGGCCGTCCCAGGTACGGAGGTCCCCGGCCCGGACCTGCCGCCACGGGATCCCCAGCCGGGACGCGGCCTCGAGCACGGCCACGTAGGCGCCCTTCCCGGCGGGCTCGCCGGGATCGAGGATCTCGCCCACGGGAAACGAGGCCAGCACGGCGGGCGCGCCTCCCACGTGGTCGAGGTCGGGGTGGGTGAGGACCAGCGCCTCCAGCCTCCGGACGCCACGGCGGCGCAACGAGCGCACCACCGGGCTCGCCCCGGGATCCCCCTCCCACGCGGGGCCCGCATCCACGAGGAGCCACCTCCCCCGGGGGGTGCGCAGGGCGATCGCGTCCCCCTGCCCCACGTCCACCACGAGGAGCTCGGCGGTCCCGCGGGACTGCAGCGCGAGGAGTCCGGGCCACGCCACGATCCCCGCCACCGCCCCGGCGACGAGGACCCCGGAGCGGGCCCTGCCCAGCAGATTATTCGCCATATGGGCGCCCACCACCGCCCCTGCGACCCCCACCGACACCCAGCCCCTCGGCACCCACACGCTGGCCCACGACGGACGCGCCGTGACCCGTGCGATCCACATGAACGCGTCCAGCGCCAGCCCCGTGCCTCCGGCGAGGAAGCGGCCGGCTGCCGGGTGCACCACGTCCGCGGCCAGGGAGGCCAGCGCTCCGGGAAGCGCGAGCACGACGCACGGCGTGGCCAGGAGCGTGGCGGGAATGCCGACCACGGATACCCGCTCGAAGTGCCACGCCACGAAGGGGAGGGTGGCGAGCGTCGCCGCGGTGCCGACGGCGACTCCGTCAACCAGGTCATCGGGCACCCAGCGCGGCCACGCTCGCCGCAGGCGACGCCGCAGCGGCCCGGCCCACCCCACGAGCCCCGCGGCTCCGGCGAAAGAAAGCTGGAACCCGGCGGACGTCAGCCGGAGGGGATCCAGGGCCACCAGCGCCAGGAGGGCCGCCCCCAGCCCCCCCCACCGCGCCGGGGGCCTGCCCCGCGCACGGGACACCGCCACCGCGGTGAGCATGACGGCAGCCCGCGCGGCGGGGTCGGGGAACCCCAGGAGCGCCACGTAGAGCCAAGACCCTCCGGCGGCCCCCAGCGCCGCTCGCCTCCTGGACGCGCCCAGCTTCCGCAGAAGCGCCAGCACGAGCCCGGCCACCACCGCCACGTGGAACCCGGAGATGGACAGGATGTGGGTCGTGCCGCTGCGCACGAAGTCCTCTCGCAGTTCGCGGTCCAGGTCCCGGGTCTCGGCCAGCGTGAGCGCGGCCACGATCGGGGCCCGGGGCCCGTAGAGGGTGTCCACACGCTCCACCAGGCGTGCCCTCCAGGACGACGCCAGGCCCCCGGGGGCGTGGGCGGCGCCGTCGATCCGTCCCCGGGCCGACACCCCCGCGCAGCAACCCGCGGCCAGGGCGATGCACAGCGCCGCACGCACACGGGGGCTGTGGGATGACGGGATGGGCGCGAGGGCGGCGAGGGCGGCGAGGAGCGCGGGGAGGGAGAAGCGCCCGGGGAGGAGGGCGAAGGCGGCGCCGCCGCAGAACGCCAGGGCGAGGCGGGCCACCGGGGGGAGGGCGCCGGTCAGGCTCGCCGGCCCACCCACCCCGTCGGGCGGGCGATCAAGGGGGCGGTGCGCCTCCGTCGAACAGGTCCTGCTGGCTCTGGTCCACGAAGCGGCCCTGGTCCTTCATCCCCTCCTCGGCGAGGCGGTCCCGCAGGATCCGCCGCACCTTCAGGTCCGAGTGGATCCCGGCCACCAGCATGATGAGCATGCCCGTGAGCAGCCCCCCGAACGCCACCACCGTGAGCGGGATGCCGTAGAGGGTGGCGAAGCCCAGGCGGAGGGTCACGCGTTGGTTCCCGTTCAGGGCGGCGAAGCCCACCGAAAGGGCCACCACCAGCAGGATACCCGCTCCTCCGAGAACGCGGTTCATGGGAACTCCGCCAGGGCGGGCTCGGGGACCTCCGAGCCGACGAACGTGGCGCCGGTGGTCCGCTCCAGCACCACGGTGCGATAGGTGGCCACCCGCGCGGGGGAGCCGTCGAACGCGACCACCTTGTTGCGGCGCGTGCGCCCCAGCACCTGGCCCTCGCTGCGGGCCTCCTTCTCGACGAGGACCTCCACCACCCGCCCCACCTCCCCCTCGTTGATCTCGGCCTGGACGCTCCGCGTGACCCCTATGAGCGTGGTCAGGCGAGCCTGGGCCTCCTCGGACGCGACGGAGTCCCCGGCGGGGAGGCGGGTCGCGGGCGTGCCTTCGCGCGCCGAGTACTTGTAGGTGAAGGCATCGTCGAAGCGGACTTCCCGCACCAGGTCGAGGGTGGAGCGGAACTCCCCGTCGGTCTCGCCCGGGAACCCCACGATGATGTCGGTGCTGAGCGCGATCCCCGGGATCGCGGAGCGCACCATCTCGACCTTGCGAAGGTAGCCGTCCACGGTGTAGCGGCGCAGCATGCGCTTGAGCGTGCGGTCCGAGCCGGACTGGACCGGCAGGTGGAGCGTCTCGCACACCGCCGGCTCGGACGCCATCACCTCCACCATCTCGGGCGTGACGTCGTTGGGGTGGGGCGAGGTGAACCAGACGCGGCGGATCCCGTCCACCCGGGCCACCTCCCTCAGGAGGCGGGGGAAGGACCACCCGTCCCAGGCGTACGAGTTCACCGTCTGGCCGAGGAGCGTCACGTCGCTCACCCCCGCGTCCGCGAGGCCCCGGACCTCCGCGAGGATGTCCGCGGCGCTGCGGTTCTTCTCGGGGCCGCGCACGTAGGGCACGATGCAGAACGTGCACCGGTGGTCGCACCCGCGCTGGATGGCCACCCAGGCGGCGGCACCCTCCTTCCTGCGCTGCTCCAGCCCCTGGTAGTTCTCCACCAGGTCCAGGTCCAGGACCGCGAGGGGACGCGAGCGCCGCCGCCCTCCCTCGGGACGGGGCGCCCCATGCCGGGCGGGGGCGCCGAGGCGCTCCAGCGCCCCGGGGAGCGAGCGGTACGCGTCCGGGCCCATGACCAGGTCCACCCGAGCGGCACGAGCGAGCAGTCCCTCCCCCATGCGCTGGGCCATGCACCCGGTGACGCCGATGACGAGGTCGGGGCGGTGGCGCTTGAGTGCGCTCAACTGGCCCACCCGCCCCAGCACCCGCTGCTCCGCGTGCTCCCGGATGGCGCAGGTGTTGACCAGCACGACGTCGGCTTCCTCGGGGGTGCCGACGATCTCGTACCCGCCGGCGGCCAGGATGCCCTCCATGAGCTCGCCGTCGGAGATGTTCATCTGGCAGCCGTACGTCTCGACGTACGCCCGCCGGGCGCGGGGATCGGTGGTCATGCGGTCAATTGGAGGGGTTTTCCCGGGGCCACGCAATATACAGATGCCCGCCCGGGCCCTGCAGCGTGCCCTCCAGGAGCTGCCCGGGCACCAACGGAGGCTCGGGAACCGCCACCCTCAGGTAGTCGCCGGTGAGCGCGGTGGCGCCCCGGTCCTCCAGCACCACCCTCGCCCGGCTCCCCGACCTCCGGGAACGGTGGGCGAGCCCCTTCCCCTGCCCCAGCTCGCGGAGTTCCCGGGCGCGCTCCCCCGCCACCCGCTGGGGCACCCGGCCGGGGAGGCCGGCCGCAGGCGTCCCGTCCCGTGGCGAGAAGGGAAAGACGTGCAGGTAGGTGAAGGGGAGCTCCCCGACGAGATCCCGGGTGAGGGCGTGGTCCTCCTCCGTCTCCCCCGGGAACCCGGTGATGATGTCCGCGCCGAGTCCGATGGGGCCCGCGCGCTCGACGATCTCCAGGGCACGGCGCCTGTACTGCTCCCGGGTATGCCAGCGGCGCATCCCCCTGAGGACTTCGTCCGAACCGCTCTGGAGGGGCATGTGGAGGTGGGGAGCCAGGCGACCTCCCGAACCGGCCAGGAGAGCCAGGAGGTCGTCGTCCACCTCCGTGGCCTCCACGCTCCCCAGACGGAGGCGGACCTCCGGGACACGGTCCAGGACCAGCGCCACGAGCCGCGCCAGGGTCCAGGGGGGGTCCAGGTCGCGCCCGTAGTGGCCGATGTGGATCCCGGTGACCACGAGCTCGGGGTGCGCCCCGGCCAGGGCCCGGGCCTCGCGCACCACCTCGTCGGGTGCTCTCGAGCGGGACGCGCCCCGGGCCAGGCGCGTGGCGCAGAACGAGCACCTCCGATCACAGCCGTCCTGGACCTTGAGCCATCCCCGGGTCGCCCCGGCGCGGCGCTGCAGGAGCTCGCCGCCCACCGGCTCCACGTGGATCCGGTCCAGAGATGCCCTCAGCCCGAGCTGCACGGGCGGCCCGGAGAGGACGGCGCCGGCCACCGCCACCGGGTCGTGACCCTCCACCACGCCGTCCACCTCTCCCATGGCGTGGTAGGCTGGCGCGCGCAGTACGGCGGAACACCCGGCGACCACGACGCGCAGCGCGGGGTTCTCCCGGGCCACCCGGCGCACGAAGCGGCGCGCTTCCGCGTCCGCGTGGTTCGTGACGGTGCAGGTGTTCACGACACACACCTCCGCGTCGCCCCAGGAACCTACGGTCGTGGCGCCCCGTGCCTCGGCCTCCTGACGCATGCGCTCGGTGTCGTACTGGTTCGCCTTGCAGCCGAACGTGTGGAAGTAGACCCGCACGCCTGGCCGCCCCTCAGAAGCCGGCGACCCGCACCGTGAGCGTGCTCCGCCAGAACCTCTCGGAGAGCGCCGAGTCCGACCGTTCCCCACGCTCCAGGGCCAGGTCCACGCCCGCGCGCACCATCTCTCCCACCTGGCTGAGGTTCAGTCCCAGGCCGCCGGTCCAGGCGGTCTCGGTGGGCTTGCCGCCCTCCAGGCCGAAGGGGAGGTCGGTCTTGCGGTACCCCAGGCGGAGCGGGGCGCTGCGGCCCAGGATGCTGGCCCGGGAGAGCTCCACGCCGAAGCCGTACGAGGACACGACGCCCCCGGACGCGCCCGCGCGCAGGTCGTCGTCCACCCCCGACCAGTCCGCCCGCGCGAGCCCCGCGCTCAGGGAGAGGCCCGAAGCCAGGACCGCCGTGGCGCCCAGGCGGAGCTGCAGGGGAATGTCGTACGAGCGAGATGCCCCGTCCGAGTCGTCGGAGGCGGTGGCATCCAACGCCCCGGACCAGGTGAGGCTGCCGGCGAGGTGCGCGACGTTGCCGAGGAAGACCGAGGCCCCACCCGTCACCGAGGCCCCCGAATAGCCCCAGAACCCGCCGGTCTGGAATGCACCCACCGAGGTCGTGTCCACGCCCTCGTGGAACGTCCGCTGCACGCGCCGCGTCACCGAGCCGGTGTAGCGGGCGGCGGACAGCCCCACGGCGGCGCGGCGACCCAGGCGGCGGGCCAGGCCGAGCCGGAGCTGGGAGACGCCTCCCCGCGAGACGAAGTCGTCCTGAACGTTCACCGGGTTCCCGTCCAGGGTGATCGTGGAAGGGTCGGAGGCTTCGTAGCGCTGGTCGAGGAACGACTCGAAGGCCAGCGTCGCCACCAGGGAGTGGACCGTCGGATAGGCGATCCCGAGGGCGGGGAAGCGCGTGCCCTGGAACGTCCCCTCCTCCGCGCGGTCCAACCGCTCGAACTCCACCCACGAGGGCTGGGCCGTGAGGAACCCGGCCGGAAGGGTGTAGTAGGCGGCGGCGGCGGGATCCGAGCCCAGCAGCGCCGAGCCCCGGAGCCCGATCCCCACGCCACCCAGAGCGCGGGTCCGTCCGTCCAGCGGCTCCGAGGGCGATCCCAGGCCCGCGGCGTTGAAGAGCGACTGGCCCTGGAGGGACCCCGGGGCCGACAGGAGCATTCCGAGGAGGAGGGCGGCGCGGCCCGTCATGGGAGCTCCACGGAGCGGCTGGTGGTGACGATGAGCTTCAGCCGAGGCGCCCTGGGCGTGCCCGCTCCCCAGAACGACGCGAAGGCCAGGGAGGAGGGCTCCACGGCCGAGAGGATGGCCAGGCTGTGCGGCGGAGGGAAGCCGTCCACCGTGTCGGCCTGGAGGATGGCACGCACGAAGTTCGTGATGGGGATCTCCACGTCCGTCCCCTCGCCGGCGCCGAAGAGGCCGGGCCCCATCATCTTCCCGTAGCCGCCGATGAGCGCGGCTCCCAGGGGCGACTTGGGAAGGGCCGACCGGTCGTAGATTGCCCGCACGTCCACCCCCAGGGAGTCGGACGGTCGGAACGCGGGATCCGTGCGCCGGCTGGAGAGCACCAGGGCCGCGTAGTTAACCCGCCCGGACGTGAGCTCCACCGGACATCCGACGGCGGCGCACAGCGAGGGCGGCCCGGTGAGCCGCGCCGGAACCGCCAGATCCAGCGTCGTCCGCCAGGCGGGCACCCCTCCCACGCGCAGCCCGTCGCCCGGCGCTCCGGGCTCCGGCGCGTAGAGGAACGTCAACGCCTCCAAGCTCGAGGTGAGCTCCAGCAGCGTATCTGCTCGCGAGGCACGCACCGTCGCCCGCAGGGCCACATGGTCCACCTTGAGCCGGGCTCCCGGGGTGAGCATGCCGAGGAGGGCTCCCCGACCCACGTCCGCGGTGTCGCGGAAGAGCTTCACCGCGGTCGTATCCAGGAAGAACACCACCGAATCCCCCCGCGAGGGATCCCACACGGCGGTCGCGACCCGCTCCAGCGGGCCCGCCCCGGGCTCGGCCCAGGGAACCTGTCCGCCCACCGTGTCCACGGCCATGGACCAGGTGGCCGACGCCTGGTGCCACCGTTGCCGCAGGGCGCCCAGCTCCAGGGTGACAGGGCCGGACACGACGGACGCGATGGTGTCCACGAACGCGACGACACGCCCGCCCTGGAGCGACAGCAAGGTATCCGTGACCGAGGTGCCGGTCGAGTCGGTGACGGAGGCCGAGGTGGGGAGCGCGCTGAAGCGCAGGATCGTGCGGGCGTCCAGGACTCCCCCGAACGAGCGCGCCACCATCCCCTCGCCCAGCTCGTAGACGTCGCCGAAGCCCCCGAAGACCTCCAGGTTCGACCCGAACTCCTCCCAGGACAGGCTCACGGCCACGCTGGTGGGCTTGCCGGGGAAGAGGTCGGGGTCCACCGAGGTCGGCGTGCGCTCCACGCAGGCTACGCTCCCCAGGACCGTGAGCCCCAGGAGCATGGCCATCTTCGTCCGCGTCACTTGGTGCACCGCATCCTCGGCATTCCCTCCCCGCCCTGGGGTGTTCGATTCAACGCCCGCGCTCCGGGAGCTCCCGGAACGGCTCCGGAAGCAACTGGTCCAGCCTCCACCCACCTCGCACGCCTCCACCCTCCGACCACACCTCCAGCTCCGGCTCGAACTCGGCCAGCACCTGGCGGCAGGCGCCGCAGGGCGCCACCGGCCGCGCACCGTCCGTCACGATGGCCACCGCCTGGAAGCGGGTCTCCCCCGCCGCCACCGCCGCCGCCACCGCCGAGCGCTCGGCGCAGATGGTGAGACCGAACGAGGCGTTCTCCACGTTGCACCCCAGGTACACCCTGCCGCTGGCGCCCAGGAGCGCCGCCCCCACCCGGAACCCCGAGTAGGGGGCGTAGGCCCGATCCCGCACCGCCCTGGCCTCGGCCAGGAGGGCGTCACGATCCAATTGCGGCGCTCCCGTCCGTCCAGATCCGCACCACCCGCGGGGTGAACCCGGTGAGGATCTCATAGCTGATGGTCCCCACCAGTCCCGCCACCTCGTCCACGGAGATCCGCTCGTCGCCGTCGGACCCGATGAAGGTGGCCACGTCGCCGGGGCGCACCCCGGCCACGTGGGTGATGTCTACCACCGAGACGTCCATGGAGATCCGTCCGACGATGGGAACCCGAGTCCCGCCCACCAGGGCGTGGCCCCGATTGCCCAGGGCGCGGGGGAGGCCGTCGCCGTACCCCATGGCGACCGTGGCCCACCGCTCGTCCCCCCGGCTCCGGTAGGTGGACCCGTACCCCAGCGTGGTCCCCTCGGGCGCCGAGCGCACGTGCACGATCCGGGCGTGGACCGAGGCGACGTCCTCCGGGGCCGGCTGGTCGGGGCCGACGCGGCCGCCGTAGAGGAAGATCCCCGGGCGCACCAGGTCGGCGGCGTACTCGGGGCACCGAAGGGAGGCGGCGCTGTTGAGGCCGTGCACGAGGAACTCGCCCTCCGGGCGTCCCGCCGCGGCCAGTGCCCCCTGCAGGCGTCCCCACTGCAGGTCCACGGTGGGCCGGCCCTCGTCGGCGGAGTGCATGTGGGTGAAGCAGCCGGTCCAGCGCACGCCGGCGGCGTGGGCCTGCATGGCCCGCGCCCCCCACCGGGGCGCATCGCGCCAGTCGAACCCGGCCCGCCCCATCCCCGTGTCCACCTCCAGGTGGAAGGCGGCGGGACGGCCGGCGGCGGCGGACTGGACGAGATCCAATGCCTCCAGCGATGAGACGGAGAGCGTGAGCCCGGCCTCGACCCCCGCCTTCACCGCCGCCGGGGGTGTAGGGCTCAGAACGAGGATGGGCTCGCGGACGCCCAGGGAGCGCAGCTCGATCCCCTCTTCCACCGCCGCCACCCCGAAGCCGTACGGGCACTCGGGAGCCAGGGCGGCCACCGCGCCCACCACGCCCGTCCCATAGGCATCGGCCTTCACCATGGGGAGGAGGCGCACGCCGGGCCCCACGGAGGCCCGGACGGAGCGCAGGTTGTGCCGGAGCGCGTCGGCCCGGACCTCCATCCAGGCACGGGACTTCCTTTCCGTTGACATAGATCGTGAAAGATGCGAAGAAGGAGCGCCGGAGCAACCGGGGCACACCCGTGCCCGCAGGCCTTTCCTTCCCCGCCGCGCCAGCCATGTCCGCACCCGAGACCCCGCCCACGCCCCCCGAGCCGCGCTTCCCGGGACCTGGGGAGCTGGACCGGGCGCTGGCGCTGGTCCGCTTCCTGAGGGTCAACTGCCCCTGGGACCGGGCCCAGACCCCGGAGTCCCTCGTCCCCCACCTGCTGGAGGAGAGCCACGAGGTCGTGGACGCCATCCGCGAGGGTGGGTCGGAGGCGCTCGAGAAGGAGCTGGGCGACCTCCTCATGAACCTGGCCTTCCAGATCGTGCTGGCGGAGGAGGCGGGAGCCTTCCAGGCAGCGGATGTCTACCGGCGCCTGGAGGAGAAGATGGTGCGCCGCCACCCCCACCTCTTCGGAGGTGGCGAGCGGATGTCCTGGGAGGCGCTCAAGGCGGTGGAGCGGGACGGCTCCCAGGGCGTCCTCTCGGGGCTGGCCTCGGGGCTCGACCCGCTCACCAAGGCCCACCGGATCCAGGAGCGGGTGGCGGCGGTGGGGTTCGACTGGGAGGACCACCGGGGCGCGTGGGACAAGGTGACGGAGGAGCTGGAGGAGGTGCGCGAGGCTATCGAGGCCGGAAAGCCCGAGGCGGTCGAGGAGGAGCTGGGGGACCTCCTCTTCGCTGTGGTCAACCTCACCCGCCTGGCCGGCGTGCACGCCACCACCGCCCTGGATCGTGCGAACCGGAAGTTCCACAAGCGCTTCGAGCGCCTGGAGGCGATGGCCAGGGAGCGGGGGATCCGGATCGAGGAGGCGGGGCTGGAGGCGCTGGACCGGCTCTGGGACGAGCTGAAGCGCGAGGGCTGAGCCAGGGTCACGCGCCACGCGCGAGGGGCGGCCCCGGGGACACAGGTACCCATTCGTGACGGAATGCCCTCGCCGTCGTGCGCGGCACCGCGTAAGGTGGGGAGCCCCGACCATCGCCGACGCCCATCGCCCGCTTCCACCGGAGTCACGCCATGCTGGACCGCCGCTCGTTCCTGGCCACCGCCGCCGGCCTGGCCGCCGGCCTCTCCCTCCCGGAGAGGGTCCTGGCGGATCCCTACGTCCCTTTCCCCAGCCGCCGGGCCGCCACGCCCGTGCGCGTCCGTGGAAGGGTCCGCTCGAGGAGCAGAGGGCTGGGAGGCGTGGCCGTGTCCGACGGCTTCAGCGTGGTCGCCACCGACCGTGACGGGCGCTTCGAGCTCCGCACCACGTCGGAGCGGGACTTCGTGTCGTGCTCCCTCCCCTCGGGATACCGCGTTCCCGTCAACCCCACCGGGACGGCCCGCTTCTACCATCCCATCGTGCCCTCCCCCAGGGGAGAGATGGACGCCCTCTTCGAGCTCGAGCCGCTGGAGGGCGGCGACGACCGCCATGCCATGCTCCTCCTCCCCGACATCCAGACCCAGGACGCGTGGGAGATGGGGCGGTTCCACGAGCAGAGCGTGCCCGATGTGGCGGATACGGTGCGGTCCCTGGGCGGCCGCCACGCCTTCGGCATCGCGTGCGGTGACATCATGTTCGACGACCTCTCCCTCTATCCCGAGTACGAGCGGGGCGTGAGCCGCATGGGGATCCCGTTCTTCCAGGTGGTGGGGAACCACGATCTGGACTTCGAAGCGCGCACCGACGAGGCGTCCACCGCCACCTTCTCCAGGCACTTCGGCCCGCGCTACTACTCCTTCGACCGGGGCGCCGTGCACTACGTGGTCCTGGACGACGTGCTCTGGCACGGAAGCGCCTACATCGGATACCTGGAGCGGGACCAGCTGGCGTGGCTCGAGGCGGACCTGGCCCGCGTGGAGCCGGGGCGTCCGGTCATCGTCGCCCTCCACATCCCCGTCTTGGGAACGGCGCACATCCGCGGTTGGTCACCGCGCCCGGGGATCTCAAACTCGGTGAACAACCGGGAGGCGCTGGTACGCCTCCTGGAGCCTTTCGCGGCTCACGTCGTGAGCGGCCACACGCACGAGAACGACCACAACTGGGCCATGGGCCTCCACGAGCACGTGAGCGGGACGGTGTGCGGCGCCTGGTGGAGCGGGCCCATCTGCGGCGACGGCACGCCCAACGGGTACAGCGTCTACGAGGTGGACGGGGAGGAAGTGCGGTGGCGCCACAAGAGCACCGGGCTGGCCGCCGACCACCAGCTCCGCGCCTACCTGCCGGGCGCCGATCCCCGCTCGCCCC
>JBFYZE010000384.1:0-7185 GCA_041309665.1 Gemmatimonadales bacterium
TCGCCGGAGTAGCGCTCCCACGCACCCTGCACCGACAGCGTGCCCCGCTCGCCGGTGCGCGCGGCTCCGGCCTGGGCGCCGGTCCCGAGCGGGCCCAGCGGGCTCCCGAGGACGCGCCGGTCCAGCGTCAGACCGCTCGTGAACTCGTGGTGGGTATAGGGGAGGAGGCCCACCCGGGACCCCTCGAGCCACGCGTCCCACCGCCCCTCCCCGCCCAGCGCCGTCGCCCGCGCGCCCGCGGCCCACGCGGCGTCGTGCCAGAGCCCCTGCCTCGGGGCCCGGAACAGGTCGTGGTCGTCGGTGGTGAGCATCTCCACGAAGAGCTCCAGGCCCCGCTCCGGGAGCGTGAGGCGCACGTCCACGCCCGCGGCCTTGTCCGACATGACGCTCTCGTCGGGAAAGAAGTAGAACGGTCGCCTGGGGAGGATGAAGAGGGCGTCCAGGACCCTCTCGCCGAAGCCGGCGCCCGGGTCCACGCCCCCGCCCTGATGGTTCAGGAGGATCCCGCCCAGCTCCAGGTTCGGGTGCGGGCGCAGGGCGCCCTCGAACACCACGACCTTGCTCCCCGGGGTGTCCTGGTCGCGCCCCATGTCGGCGAGGAGCGCGGTGAACCCCACCGATCCGAGCCCCCGGAAGATCCACGGAAGGCGCCCTGGGCGCTCCATGGAGAAGCGCAGCCCGTCGAGCCCGCGCGGGTTGGACGAGAGCGCGGGGCCGGCCTCGCGGGCGTGCCCGTGGGCGAGCGCGTTCCGCCCCACCTCCACCGAGAGGTTGCCGAACAGGGCGCGCACGTGGCCCAGGAGGAGCGTGCCGTCGCCGCGGGCGCCGCCCCCGTCCTCGGCCCAGAAGCGAGGTGCGAGCTGGGCCGCCATCCGCGACCCGAGCACGGCGTCCACCCATGCCTCGCTCCCCAGCGTCCAGCCGTCGGCGAGCACGCGCCCGTGGTTGCGCTGGAGGAGCGGGTTCACGTCGGCGTCCAGGGCCGACGTGAGCTGCCAGGGGATGGCTCGGGGGGGGCTGTCGGCAGCGGTGACGTCCGCCGAGACCTCCCGGATCTTCAGCGAGCGGGCGATGCCCGGACGTTCTCCGGCGCGGTCCCCGGCATGTTCGCTACCATGCCCGGCACGCACGAGCGCCACTTCGGGGGCGAAGCGCGCCTCGAGCCTCTCCACCGCCTCGGCGACGCGGGGCTTGGCGTCCACCCCTCCGCCGTCGAGCGTCGAGCGCGCCTCCGCCACGGCGCGGGCGAACGCCATGCGGGAATACGGCCGCTGGCCGCGGATGGGCGAAGCCGGGGTGTTCCGCCCCACCATCCCCGTCGCCAGGAGCACGTCCAGGTCCCGGTACGCCGCGTCCCAGACCGGCACGAACGGGCTCGCCTGGGCCCAAGCGGGCGGCGCGAGCGCGACCCAGGCGGCCGCGAGTAGCGCCAAGGCTGCCGGGAGGCGGACTGCAATGCCGTTCATGCGTCCTCGGTGGACCGGCCGGGATGGCGGGCTGCCGCCGGCACGGCGCCGTCCTCCGCGTCCCGCGCCCGTTCTGGATGCGACCTGCCGGAGGCTGTTAACTTGGCTGCGTTTCCCCTGCTGTCCAATCCCAAGGAGGTCCCCGTGGGTTCCCAGCCCCAGATCGTCGAACTCCTCGTCCAGAAGTACGGAGTCGACACCGGCAAGGTATCCGTGGACGCCACGCTGGCGGACCTCGGCCTGGACTCCCTGTCGGTGGCGGAACTCGTGTTCGACATCGAGGACCTGTTCGGCATCGAGGTGAAGGCCGACGACGCCGAGTTCAGAACCCTGGGGGAGGCCATCGCCCTGGTGGACCGTTACCTCGCCGCCAAAGGCGCCTGAGCCGTGGCCAGGCGGCGCGTCCTGGTCACGGGGCTGGGTTTCGTCACCCCCCACGGAGATCAGGCCGACCGGATCTTCGAGCGCGTCTACGCGGGCGAGTCGGCCATCGGGCTGTACCGCTCGGGCAGGGGCGCCGCCGAGGCCGACGTGGTCCTGGGGAAGGCGGACTGGAACCCGGATGCGTACATCACCCCCATCCAGAAGCTGGCCATGGACCCGGTGGCGCAGATGGCGTACGCGGCCGCCGGCCACGCCCTGGCCCAGGCGGGGCTGACCGGGCGCGCCGACCTCCTCTCGAGCGCCGCCGTCTACATGGGATGCGGCCTCGGGGGCGCCTCCTCGTACGAGCAGGGATACGAGTCGTACTTCACGAAGAACTCCCGACGCCAGAAGCCCACCATCGTGCCCCGGGTGATGCCCAACGCCCCCGCCGCCCACATCTCCATGGCGTTCGGGATCCGCGGGCCGTCCCTGACCTATTCGGTGGCGTGCACCTCGTCGGCGGCGGCCCTGGGCGAGGCGTACCGGGCGATCCGCGATGGGTACCTGGAGTGCGTGGTAGCCGGGGGAGCGGAGGCCATGCTCGCCGAGGCCGTGGTCATCGCTTGGGAGTCCATGGGCGTCATCGCCAAGCTCCACCCCGCCGGCGCGGCCGCATCCGTGCGCCCCTTCGACGTCGCACGCACCGGGTTCGCCCTGGCCGAGGGCGCGGCGGTGCTCATCCTGGAGAGCGAAGAGCGGGTCCGTGAGCGCGGCGCCGCCCCCGTCGGCGAGATCGTCGGGTACGGGAGCTCCTGCGACGCCCACAACCTCACCCAGCCTTCCAGGGAGGGGCAGGTCCATTCCATGCGCGCCGCGCTGGCCGACGCCGGGGTGGCCCCGGAGGCCGTGGGATACGTGAACGCCCACGCCACCGCCACCAAGGTGGGCGACATCGTCGAGGTCCAGGCCGTGAAGGACACCTTCGGCGCACACGCGACCCGTCTGGCGGTGAGCTCCACCAAGTCCATGCACGGGCACCTCGTGGGGGCTGCGGGAGCGCTGGAGCTGGGCCTCACCCTCATGGCGGTGGCCCGGGGGCGCATCCCCCCCACGGCCAACCTCACGCACCCCGATCCCGAGTGCGACCTTGACTTCGTGCCGGGGCGCGGGCGTGAGGCGCCGGGGCTCGAGTATGCGCTCTCCAACTCATTCGGGTTCGGCGGATCCAACGCGAGCCTGGTGGTGCGGCGCATCGCCGATTGACGCCGGGGGCGGACCCGGGTGCCGGAACCCGTGTCAGAAGTACAGGTACGTCTGCGCCTTCAGCCCCCAGACGGCATCGCCGTCCTGGGGGCGCCACGCGTCCAGGTTCACGCCGAGCTTGTTCTTCCCGTGGAAGTGGAGGACGACGCCCGGCGTGAGGAGGAAGCCGCCGTCGGAGGCGGAGTCCCGGTCCGGGTCGCCCCACGATACGCGCGCGACCGGCTCCAGGGCGCCGATGCGCCCCTTCCCCTCCAGGGGGATCTTCCAGGTGGCGATGGTCTGCAAGGTCACGAAGCGGCTCGAGTCCCCCGCTCCATTCAGGTTCAGCCAGTTCTCCCCGGCGATGACCCCGGCCTGGAGGTGGAGGCCGCTCCCGAAGTCCCCCACCTCGACGTCCGCCCCCACTGCGGACGCGTGCTCGTCGCGCCCGGTGACGGCGTTGGGGTAGTCGTGGAAGCCTGCGTTGGCCGAGAGCTTCACCTTCTCCCGGGCCATCCACTCCAGGCGTCCGGAGAACGACTTCGCGCCGTTCTCCTCCCGGGTGTTCGGGCCGGGGCCGTTCGTGACGCTGAACAGGTACCCCACCTTCCCCCCCGCGGCCTCCCCCTGCAGCAGCATGCCCACGTCCAGCGACGACAAGAGGAGCTTCTCGGAGAACCGCGAATAGGAGCACACGCCCCCGACGCCCGCGCAGTCGAAGGCGCCGCGGACGTCGCCGTCCCGCTCCACCACGAGGATGTCGGCGGAGCTGGTGAGCTCGAAGACGTCGAAGGCGCGCTTGAACTGGCCGAAGGAGAGCTGGGCCGCGGGGCTCAGGGAGAGGCGGACGAAGGCGATGCGCGCGTACGCGGAGGAGCCCGACGCGTCGATCTGCACCGCGCCGTCGATCCAGTCGTTCACCTTCGTCGCCGCCCAGATGCGGGCCCGCCGCATCATGAACTCCGAGCCGTGCTCCCCGTTGGCCGAGGTTGTGTTCCACTGGAACTGGAGGCGCCCTCCCAGCTCGGTGCGCTGCACCGGCGCACGCGGCTCCACCGCCTGAGCCGCGGAGGGAGCGGGCAGCACGGCCAGGACCAGGGCCAGGGCCAACGCGAGTACGGCACGACGGGAGATCATGGGTTCCAGGATGCGGGCGGTGCCCCCGGTCACGCCCGGCGGCGAATCGAACGGCCCAACTTCGGGGCGCCCCGAGGTCCGTGCAAGCGCGCCGGGTCGGGCGCGCAGGCCCCGCCAAGCCCCGAAGCGCACGAGAGGGCCCGGGCCGGGGCTGCGGAGGGGACTCGCACGCGCAGCGTGCGTAGTGGGTAACAACGCGAAGCGTTGTCGCGTCCCCGACGCGGCCCCGGCCCGGGCCCTCGCGTACCTCTACGCCGCCTTGACCGGCGGCTTCAGCGTCAGCGCCAACCCCGCAGCCGCAATGCACGCCGCGCCCGCCGGAATGAACGCCCACACCCACGCCCCCGAGTCCCCCATCACACCGCCGAGGATCGGTCCCACCACCCCACCGAGTCCGTAGGCGAGGAAGACCCAGGGGTAATTGATCCCGACGTTCAGGTTCCCGAACAGGTCGGCGGTTGCCGCTGGGAAGAGCGCCAGGTTCCCCCCGAAATTGAAACCGATGACCGCTGCCCCGAGGTACAGGCCCCACTCGTACCCGCCCACGAAGAAGAACAGGATCATCATCGTGCCCTGGATCAGGCTGAGGAGCACGATGGAGTACTTCCGGCCCAGGGAATCGGAGATGGCTCCCCAGATGATGCGCCCGAACCCGTTGCACAGGGCGTAGAACAGGCCCATGGCGGTGGCGGCCACCACCGTGGCCTCCTCCTTGGGCATCCCCCGCCCCGTGAGGGCCTCGATGCCGAAGAGGCTGATGATCCCGATGACCATGAGCCCGGCCAGCGAGCCGACGGCGAAGACGATGAAGAGCGTCCAGTACTGGCGGGTGCGCCGCATCTCCGCGGGCGTGAACAGCACGCCACCGCTCTCGGCGGAGGCGGCCGGCGGGGTCCACCCCTCAGGCTGCCACCCCGCGGGCGGGTTCACCATGACCAGGGAGCCCAGTCCCACCAGCGCGGCGAACACGATCCCGTACAGGACGAACACGTTGTTCACCGTCCAGCCCATGCCGTAGAGCCCCTTCCATCCCGGCGTGAGGTCCACGGGGCCGAACACGAACCCGCTGGTCAGCTTGATCCAGATGAGGGCGCCGAAGCCGAACCCGGCCACGGCGAGCCCCGTGATCATCCCCTTCTTGTCGGGGAACCACTTCACCAGCGCGGCGATGGGGCAGACGTAGCCGAGGCCGATCCCCGCGCCGCCGAGGACACCGATCCCCAGGAGCATGACGGCGAAGCTGGTGCCCCCGAACCCGGCAACCAGGTAGCCGATGCCGAGGACGAGGCCGCCGGTAGCGGCCACCAGCCTGGGCCCCGACTTCCGCTGCCACTTCCCCGCCACGAGGGCCATGACCACAGCGAAGGTGAGGAGCCCGACGGAGAAGATGATCTGCGTCTGTGTCTTGGTGAACGAGTACGGCTCGGCGGTGAGCTTGGCCGTGAACGCGGACCACGCGTAGATGGCGCCGAGGCACAACTGGATGAGGATGCCGCCGGCCACCACGATCCAGCGGTTCAGCACCTTGGGGGAATTCATGGAGTTGGCCACCGTCCGAGCCGCTCAGAGGCGGCTCCGGTTGGGCACGGAAGGCGGGCACAGCCGAGCCTCCCGCGCGTCGCGGGGATGGGGATGTCCGTGGGCAGGTGGCGAGAGGCTGGCGCATAATAGGGGGTGCACCCTAGCGTGCAAATTTCCCGAAACCCCGCGCGGCGCGTAGGGAGTTTCCCCACCTTGCGCCCCCCCGGCTCCCCGGCCACCCTTCCCGGCGTCCCCCATCGCGGAGGAAGGATGAAGCGAAGCCTGCTGGTGGCCGTGGCGGTGCTGGGCGTGGCGGCGTGCGGCCAGGGCGCGAAGCCCGAAGCGGCGGCCGTGGATCGGGACACGCTCACGCGCCGCCAGAAGGACTCCATCGTCTCCACCCTCCCCATCCCCGGGGCGTCGAGGGTCGGAGACGCGCTGGAGGCCGTGGACCGGGCCAACGCCCGGGCCCAGCAGCACGATACGATCCGATAGAAGGTCCGCCGCCGCCGCACCCGGCGCCCGGCCCGGAGCTCAGGGGATCGCCACCCCCATGGTGTCCCGGTGGCGCAGGATGAAGGAGCGCAGCGTCGAGCCGATCCAGTCGGCCCCGCGGAACCCGGCGGCCTTGGCCGCCGCCTCCCGCTGCTCCTCGGTGGTCTCCGGCTGGTTCGCGTAGGTCCTCAGGTCCTTGTAGAACCCCAGGGTGTAGCCGTCGTGGGAGGCGCCCGCGATGCGCGTGAACACCTTCGTGGCCTGGCGCCCCAGCGCCACGGCGTAGGCGTTCTCCATGTGGCGCTCCTTCACCAACTCCTCGCGCCTGCCCGCCAGCCCCTCGTACATCTCCACGTGGTAGAAGCCGGCGTCGGCCCAAGCGGCCTTCACCTCCGCGTGGGGCGGGCCGTGGACGAAGAGGTCCTCCCGCCAGGCGATGAGTGCGTCGATGGCGCGCACGAGCTCCGCCCCGGTGCGCCCCGAGGGAGTGCGGGCCGATGCGATGCGCGCGAGCCGCTCCTGCGCCCAGTACTCGGCCATCCCCTCCATGGGATACAGGAGGAACAGGTCCCAGAAGTCTCCCTGGGTGTGGCGCATCCAGAGGGGCGGCTCCTCCCCCAGCGACGCCAGGAGAGCCCGCTCCTCCTTGAGGAGCTCGATGAGCGGGAGAAGCTCGCCCGGCGCCGCCTGCACCATCAGGGTGCGGTAGACGGCGGTCTCCTGGGCGGTCGCGGGAGCGCCCGACGACAGGAGAGCGACGGCGAAGAACGCGGAAACCACGAGCGGAGCGGCCGCAACCGCGACCGCGGGACGGGGGAGCCTCATGTCGTCCTCCGGAAGGGGATCAGGAACCGGAGGGAAGCTGCTCCTTTTTCGACCCCGGCGCCATGAGGGCGTCCGGCTGCTTCTGCCCAGCCAGGAGGCGCTCGGTGAAGTCCAGCCGCTCCTCCATGAGCGT
>JBFYZE010000385.1:0-7449 GCA_041309665.1 Gemmatimonadales bacterium
GTGCGTGCCGCCCCTGGCCACCCTTCTGCTCGGGCTCAATCCAGAAGCCGCAAGGGCATGACGAGGCACAGGTAGTCCATGACGTCGTCACCCTTTCCCACCGGCTCGACGGTCGCTGCCCGCTCGGGTGCCTTGAACCCCAGCTTGACCTCCTCGGAGGGCATGTATCGGAGGACTTCGAGCAGATAGTTGGCGTTGAATCCTATCTCCAACGCCTCGCCATCGTAGCCTACCTCGATCTCGTCGTGCCCTTCGCCGAGATCAGGGGTGAGGACATTGAGATGCACTCGGCCGGGCTCGAAGTGCAGCCGGATGCGATGGGTCTGGTCCGATGCCACCACAGCCATCCTGCGCACGGCGGACTCGAAGATCTTCTTGTCGAGGATGGCGAACTTGTCGTTGTCCCGCGGGATGACCTGCTCGTAGTTCGGGTAGGTCCCTTCGATGAGGCGGGTGAAGACCTCTGTCGAACCGGATCGGAAGCCGAGGTGATTGCCACTGCGGGCCACATGGACCTCTTCATCGGACTTCAGCAGCCGCTGGACATGCTGCAGAGCGGCCGGCGGAACGATGAAGTCCCCCGAGGGCGTGCCCGTGGATCCTGCGGGGATGCTCATGCGGGCGAGGCGATGACCATTCGTGGCCACCATCCGCATGGAACCGTCGCGAAGCTCCCACAGAACCCCATTGAGGATCGGCCGGCTCTCCTCCGTGGAGACGGCGAACGCCGTATGGTGAATGAGGCCGTGCAGATCCTTTCCCCGAACCGTCCACTCGGCGTCGAAGCTGATATCCGCCAGCGAGGGGAACTCGTCCGCAGGGAGACCGTTGAACTTGAAGTGGCTTCTGCCGCAGCGGAGCTCGATCTGGTCGCCCCGTGTGGCAACCTCCACAGGCTGGTCGGGGAGTTCCCGGGTGATCTCCTGGAGCTTCTTCCCCGGCGCAGTGAGGCTGCCCGCCTCCTTCACGTCCGCCGGCACCTTCACGCGCACGGCCACATCGAGATCCGTCCCGCTCATCCAGACGCCATCCTCCCTCGCTTCGAAGAGGATGTTCGAAAGCACCGGGAGAGTGGTCTTGGAGGGGATGCTGGCCGATACGGCTGCGATCCCGGCGTGGAGGTTCTGTCTGGTGATGACGAAGTTCATGAGCCAGCCCGCTCCTGACGCTTTGGAGGCCTGAGGACCCGGTATTCCACAACGCTCTAGATTCTATCTCTCTATAAGAAAGAAAAACATAGCAGTAGTAGAGGGTGTGGATGTGTGGAAGGGTCTCCCGGGGGGTGCCTGGAGCCGCTGTCCCGGTAGACCTTCCCCTCGGCGAGGAGGGTGTGGAAGCTCTGTCGAGAAGGAGAGGGTCGTCCACCTCTCCGGTTTCTCCCGCCCCGCGAGGGTGGACAAGACGAGGGGTTCCCCCAACCTCTCCACACCGTTTTCATCAACTTCGCGAATACGTCTTCAACTCCTGGCGTGCCTCGTCGACGAGATTCCGGAAAGCAGGGTCCCGTGCCATGTCCTCTTCCACCTTCCGGATGGAGTGGATGACCGTGGAGTGATCCCGCCCCCCGAAGAACTCGCCGATCTGCACGAGAGAGGTTCCCAGCGCCTCCTTGATCAGGTACATGGCGACTTGCCGCGGGACCGTCACGTCTTTGGTTCGGCGCTTGGAAGCCAAGGCCTCCGGGCGCACACGCCAGCGGCGGGCGACCGTGTCCTGGATGCGTTCCGGTGAGAGGACGGGGCCGTCGTCGCGGTGCCTGCTGAACATGCCGAGGAGCGCCGTCCGAGCCAGCGTGGGAGTGATCTCCTGGTGCGTCAGGGACGAGAAGGCGAGAAGCTTGATCACCGCGCCTTCCAACTCCCGGACCGAGGCCTTGCAGGAATGGGCGATGAACTCGATGACCTGGTCGTCCAGGGTGAGGCCATCGTCCGCTGCCTTCTTGCGGAGGATGGCCATGCGGGTCTCCAGGTCGGGCGGCTGGATGTCCGCCACCAGACCCCACTCGAACCGCGAAACCAGCCGCTCTTCCAGGCCCCGGAGCTCCTTGGGCGGCCGGTCGCTGGTCAGAATGATCTGGCGCTGCGCGTCGTAGAGGGCGTTGAAGGTGTGGAAGAACTCCTCCTGGGTGCCTTCCTTCCCTTCCATGAACTGGATGTCGTCGACCAGGAGGAGGTCCATCTCGCGGAAGCGGCGGCGGAAGGCCGCGGTGGTGCCTTCCTGGATGGACGTCACCATCTCGTTGGTGAACTGCTCCGAGGAGAGGTAGATGACGCGGCGGCTGGGGTCGTCGGCGAGAAGGCGGTGGCCGATGGCGTGCATCAGGTGCGTCTTGCCGAGTCCCACGCCCCCGTACAGAAACAGGGGGTTGTACATCTTGGCCGGCTTCTCCGCGACGGCACGCGAGGCGGCGACGGCGAGTTGGTTGTTCGTACCCACCACGAAGCGCTCGAAGGTGTAGCGCTCGTTCAGGGACGGGCGCGGCGCGGCGGGCGCGGGCGCTCCGGGGGCAGACGACCGCAGCAACGGACGCTCGTCTGGGGTGAGGCCCGGGATGGGGGAGGGTTCGGCGGCACAGCTCACCGTGATGGTGAGGGGGCGTCCCAGGATGCGCTGGGCGGCCGATGCCAGAAGGGGACCGTACTTGTCTTCCAGCCACTCCACGTGGAAACGGCTGGGCGCCTCGAGGAGGAGCGCATCTCCCGACAGCCCCGTGGCCCGGGTGCCGGCCAGCCAGGTGCGGTACCCCTGCTCCGGGACCGACCCCCGCACCGCCTCCTGCATGCGGGTCCAGAGCTCGACCGCAGTCAACTCCACGGTTCCCCCGGGATGAGGCAGGATGGCGTGACGGGGAGGAACGAGGCGGGAGGGGTGGGCGAGGACGGCATCCCCGGCGGGGGAGGAGGTTGAGGTGTGAGCCCGGCTGAGATCAGGTCCGTGCTGGGGCGCCGAAGGTAGTGAAGGGGGTGTGGAAAAGTCAATTCTACGGCCAGGAATGGCCCTGTTCTGCGTCTTTCCACATCCGCGGGGAGCAGGGGCGTTGACGCCTGTTCTGTGCTATGGCTATCTTCCCAAGCTCGTCTGGAAACGAAGAATTCCCTATGGATCGGGCTGTCCCGCATGAAACCGACGTACCACCCTCGCAATCGCAAGCGAGTCAACAAGCACGGGTTCCGCGAGAGGATGAAGACTCGGGGCGGTCGGGCCACCCTGTCGCGTCGCCGGAAGAAGGGCCGCGCACGTCTCGTGGTGACGGTGGGCAGCAAGTAGCCGCCCAGGCGCCGGGGGCCGGGGAGGGTCTCCCCCGCTCGGCCCGAATCCGCCACACCGATGAGATCCGCGCACTCCTGGAGCGGGGGAAGCGCAAGAGGACGAAGCTCGTAGACGTCTTCTTGGCGCCTTCCCCCGTTCCGTTTTCCCGGTTGGGGGTCATCGTGCCCAAGCACGGAAGGACCATTGTGGAGCGGAACGGGCTGAAAAGGAGGATCCGGGAGGTGGGCCGGCGCTCCGTGCTGCCCGAGGCGGCCGGGAAGGGGTTGTCGGTGGACGTGCTGGTGCGCGCGAGGGGCGACGCCTACCGGGCCCGGTTCGCGGACCTGGAAAGCGGAATCCGGGAGGCGGTGGAGGCGCTATGGTCGCACGCATCCTGATCGCGGTGATCCGGTTCTATCAGAACGCCATCTCACCGCTCTCCCCACCCTCGTGCCGGTTCAATCCCAGCTGCTCGGCCTACGCCAGGGAGGCCATCGAGGTCCACGGGGCGATGTCGGGGGGGTGGTTGGCTCTTAGAAGGATCCTGCGGTGTCACCCGTGGGGGGGGTACGGGTATGATCCCGTGCCTCGCCGGAATGGCGCCGCCGGTCGCGCAACCCAGAGCGATTCATGAAGACTGAAGTCCGCTTCTTGCTGGCCATCGGCCTCATGCTGGTCGTCCTCGTCGGGACGAACCTCCTGTTCCCGCCGGATGTCCCGGTGGAGGCTCCGGCCGCCGACAGCGTGGCGTCCGTGGTGGAGGGCGCCGGGGGCGGTGCCCCGGCCGCGCCCCCGGAGATCCCTGCGGACCTGGAGCCGGCGCCGCGCTCCGTGGAGCAGGTGGATTCGGCCGTCGCCCAGGAGGAGTTGGTCTCGGTGCAGGGGCCGCTCTACCGCTTCACCTTCTCGACCTTCGGGGCACGCCTGGTGTCGGCGGAGATGCTCCGCTTCGAGGCGCTGAACCGGGAGGGTCTGGTGGACTTGGTGCCGGAGGGCGCCGAAGGGTATTTCGGGCACCGGCTCCTGGTGGGCTCCGACACGGTGGACATGAGCCGTGTGCCATTCCGGGTGGAACCGGCGGCGGGGCTCACGATCTCCGAGGGCGAAGGGCCGCGAACACTGCGCTTCTCGTATCAGCACCCCAGCCGCCCCTTCGGGATGGAGCTCGAGTACGAGTTCCTTCCCGAGGAGTACGAGGTGGTTGTGAGGGGCCGCATCACCGGCGTGGAGAGGCCGCTGCTCGTCACCGACATGGGGGAGGGGCTCGCATACTCCGAGGCCGACTCGGCAGGCGAGGCCCGGGCGATGGCGTACGTGGGGAACCACGCGCGGGACGGAATCCACTCGACCCCGTTGAGCCGGGGGGAACCGGGCGTCGAAGAGGGACCGCTCCGCTGGGCCGCCTTCCGGAGCAAGTTCTTCGTGCTGGCTCTCCTGGCGGGGGAGACGGAAGCCGGGACCACCGACGAGCAGCTGCTCGGGGGGCTCATCCTGACGAGGGGCAACCTGGAGCAACGGGTGCGGGCGGGGGCGACGCAGACGGTGGGGAGCGACGGGGCCTTCGCCTACCGCCTCTTCATGGGTCCCCAGGATTACGCGCGCCTGTCCACTCTGGGACAGGACATGGAGGAGGTGAACCCCTACGGATGGAAGTTCTTCCGTCCCATCATCCGCCCGTTCGTCTCCATCATCATCTGGATCCTGGTGTTCTTCCACACCCAGTTCAGCCTGGGGTACGGTTGGGTGCTGGTCCTGTTCGGCGTGCTCATGCGCGTGCTGCTTTGGCCCTTGAACCAGAAGGCCATGAGGGCGCAGCTGAAGAACATGGCCGTCCAGCCCATGATCCAGGAGATGCAGAGCAAGTACAAGGACAACCCGGAGAAGCTGCAGAAGGAGATGATGCGGCTGTACAAGGAGGAGGGGTTCAACCCGCTCGCCGGGTGCCTCCCCCTGCTCCTGCCCTGGCCGATTCTCATTGCGCTCTTCTTCGTCTTCCAGAACACCATCGAGCTCCGGGGCGTCTCATTCGGGTGGCTCCCGGACCTGTCCGCGCCCGATCCCCTCTACATCCTGCCGGTCTTCCTGGGCGTCTCCATGTTCCTCATGCAGTGGGTGAGCATGAGGGCGGTGGAGCAGCAGAATCCGCAGATGAAGATGATGCTGTGGATCATGCCCATCATGATGGTCTTCATCTTCTTCAATCTGGCCAGCGGCCTGAACCTGTATTACGCGGTGAGCAACATCGCGACCATCCCTCAGCAGATCTGGATCAACAACGAGAGGAAGAAGATGAAGCCGGCGGGAGTCGTCGCGAAGAAGGAGTGACGCGGGCGTGGCCGCCTTCAGCGGGGTGGATACCATCGCCGCGGTGGCCACGGCTCCCGGGCCGGGCGCTCTCGCCGTGGTGCGGATCTCCGGGCCGGAGGCTCCAGCGATTCTGCGGGCGCTCGCGCCCGGCCTGAGCGAGCTACCTGGTCCGCGGCGGGCGACCGTGGCCTGGCTCCACGACCCGGTGGACGGGAGCGCCCTCGACCAGGCGGTGGTGGTGCGGTACGAAGGTGGAGGGAGCCCCACCGGCGAGGATCTCGTGGAGCTGTCGTGCCACGGAGGGCGGCTGGTGCCCGCGCTGGTGCTGCAGGCATGCGTGGACGCCGGATGCCGGCGGGCCGAGCCGGGCGAGTTCACGAAGAGGGCCTACCTGCACGGGAAGCTGGACCTCATCCAGGCCGAGGCGGTCGCCGATCTCGTGGGAGCCGGCAGTCGTGCCTTGCACCGGGTGGCGGTGGCCCAATTGGAGCGCGGCCTCTCGCAGCGGCTGGCGGATCTGCGGGCTGCGTTGGTCCGCCTCGAAGCCATGCTGGCCCACCACGTGGACTTTCCCGAGGAGGACGATGCGCCGACGCCCATCGAGGAGCTGATGCGCGAGGCGACCGGCGTGGCGGATAAGATGAGAGCGCTGCTCGGGACGGCTCCGGAGGGTGAGTTGCTGAGGGAGGGAGCGCTCGTGGTGCTGGCGGGTCTCCCGAATGCCGGGAAGTCCTCCCTGTACAACGCGCTCGTGGGGGAGGAGAGGGCCATTGTCACGGAGGAGCCCGGCACCACCCGGGACGCCCTGGAGGCGTCGGTTCAGGTGGGGGGGTATCCGTTCCGGTTGGTGGACACGGCGGGGCTGAGGGAGACGAGCGATCGAATGGAGCGGTTGGGGGTGGAGGTGGCGCTGCGGTACCTTCAGCGGGCCGACGTGGTGCTGTACTGCTCGGTGGCGGGCAAGGTGCTGGGTGAGGACGAGCGGCGATTCCTGGCGGAGGCCCCCGCGGTTCCGGTAGTGAAGGTGGGGACGAAGGACGATCTCGCCGGAGCTGAGCAGGGCGGGGAGCCGGAGGGGTTTGCATTCGCAGGAGCGGTCCGCGTCTCGGTGGAGAGCGGGGCCGGGCTGAGCGAGCTGCGTGACGTTCTGGCGCGGCTGGCCTACGGTGGGCTGCTCGACGCAGGCGACGACGCTCCCGTGGTGACGCGCCGGAGGCATGCTCGGGCCCTGGAGCGCGCCCATGGCGAGGTGACGGCGTTCGTGGGTGCTCTGTCGGAGGGGGTCCCGCCGGAGGTGGCCTCGACCCATCTGGAGGGTGCTGGGTCGGCGCTGGAGGAGATGGTCGGGTTGGTGAGCCGGGAGGATGTGCTGGCCGCGGTGTTCAGCGAGTTCTGCGTGGGGAAGTGAGCATGAGCGGAGAGCTGGAGGCGAGGGGGTACGTGGTGCGGGGCAGGGTCCAGGGGGTGGGCTTCCGGTGGTTCACCCAACGGGCCGGGATCCGGCTGGGGCTGGCGGGTCACGTCTGGAACCTCCGCGACGGCGGGGTCGAGGTGCATGCGCGCGGGACTGCGGAAGCCCTGCAGGCGTTCGAGGCGGCGCTTCGCCAGGGCTCTGCCGACTCGCGGGTGGACACACTCATCCGGGTGCCGGCAGACCCCCGGACCCCCGACAGCGGCTTCCTCGTGGAGGCGTGGTGACCGTGGCGGGTAGGATGCGCGGACCGCATCCATGATCTTCTCCTACGATGTGGTGGTCGTGGGGGGCGGGCACGCCGGCGTCGAGGCCGCGTCCGCCGCGGCGCGCTCAGGCGTGCGCACCGTGCTGCTCACCCCGGACCTGTCGCGGCTCGGCCAGATGAGCTGCAACCCTGCCATCGGTGGGGTGGCGAAGGG
>JBFYZE010000386.1:0-3197 GCA_041309665.1 Gemmatimonadales bacterium
GGTACGTGGCGGCGTACGCCAGCGCCACGAGCCCCACGATGGAGTTCCCCATCACCACGATGCCGTCCATGCCGAGCTGGGCGCGCACCGCCTCGATGTCCGCCACCGCCTCCATGATGCCGTGGGGGACGCTGTCGCGGCGCTGGGCGTCCGGGAGGAACACGCGCCCGTCGAAGTGCACGCAGCGGAGCTCCGTGGCCAGCCGCGCGGAGTACGTGTTCCCATAGAGGGTCCTGGACCCGTACACGATGCACGGTCGGCCTTCGCCCACGATGCGGTACGGGAGCTCGGCCCCCGGCACCGCGACGGTGCCCTCCACGGGCGGCTCCTGGGCCTCGGGAGGCGGGGCGGCTTCGGGGGCGCAGGCGGCGGTGAGCAGGGCGAGCGCGAGGAGGGCGGCGGCGGGGTGGCGCATGCGGGCTCCGGCGGAGAGGGGACGCGCTGTCAGAATCGGCGCGGCGCAGCTCCGGCGCCAGCCTCAGAACACCCAGGGCACGAAGCGCCGGGTGCGCCGCATGTAGTCGCGGTAGGCGTCCCCGAAGAACCCGATGTCCTCCGCCTCCTCGGCCCGCGCGGTGAGCCACAGGCACCCGGTGGCCAGCGCGACCAGGCCGAGCGCGGCCACCGAAGGCCGCTTCAGGAACACGCCCCAGGCCAGCCAGAGGAGCGAGGCGTACATGGGGTGGCGCACGTAGCGGTAGACGCCCGTGGTGACCAACTCCTCCGTCTTCTCGAAGGCATACAGGGGCTCCTCCTCCCGGATCTCCGTCCCTGGCCGGCCCCGGCTCCTGAGGAGCGCCACGGCGGGCACGAGGAGGGAGAGGGACCCGAACAGGAGGATCCACGACGCGATCTGGCGGGGTGAGAACGGGTCCGCGAACCACGCGTCGAGCCCCCTGAAGTTGAGGAGGACCAGCGCCACGATGGCCACCCAGGCGAAGAACCGCGGGAAGCCGTGTGAGGTGGGGTCCCGCAGCGGTCGCCGCGAGACCCACGCCAGCGCTAGGGTCGAGACGACGAAGAGGGCGAGTCGGATCACCGGACGAACCAGGACAGGTCGATCATCTCGGCCATGGCCCGGTACCCCGCGGCGTTGGGGTGGGTGTAGTCGCAGTTGAACTCGGCGCGGATGGACTCGCTCCCCTCGATGGGGGGGCCACCCCCGAGCACCGCTGCGAAGTCCAGGACGCCGTCGAAGGGCGCCTCGCTCCGGATCCACGCGTTCACCGCCTGCCGGCGCGCTTCGCGGTCGGCCGACCATCCCGTCGTGCCCTCGGGGCCGCCACGGGGGATGATGGTGGCGCCGTAGATCTTCAGCCCGCGTGCCTTCGCCCGCTCGATGACGCGCCTCGTCGCCTCGATGACCTCCTTGGCCGGGGCGCCGCCTCCGGCGAGGTCGTTGGTGCCCTCGAAGAAGATCACGTGGGTGACGCCGGCGCGCTCGAGCACGTCGCGCTCCAGGCGCTCCAACCCCGGGGGACCGTTCCCCCCGGCGATGATGCGGTTGCCGGCGATCCCCGCGTTGGCCACGCCCCAGAGAGGCCCGTCCGGACCGGAGGCGCGCGCCGCCAGGCGCTCGGCCAGGACGTCCGGCCAGCGCTGGTGGAGATCGGGGCGCACCACGCCGTCCAGGGTCGTGCTGCACCGCCCGTCCGTGATGGAGTCGCCGAAGGGGACGATGGTCCCCGCCGCCGAGTCGGAGAGCACGTCCAGCGCCGCAACCCAGTAGACCGGGAACGCCAGCACCGACGTGTTCGTCGCGACGGGCGGGATGGGCGCGTATCCGTCACCCGACGGATCGGCGCCCCGCCGACCCGGCGCCCAGTGGTTGGAGGCGAGGCCCAACGAGTGGGTGGAGGCGTCCACGGCAGAGGCCACGTCGAGGCTCACGACCAGGCGCTGGAACGCCGCCACGCGGAAGTCCACGGGATCGCTCCACACGCCGGCCCCGGGGGCGAGGGTCAGCGCCGTGTCGCCGGCGAAGGTGAGCCGCACGTTGGTCCCCTGGATCACCGAGGCGCCGGAGCCCGGCACGCCCACCCACGCGCCCGAGAACGTGACCGCGCTCGTTCCCAACGTATTCTCGAGCTTGATGCGGAGCGCCCGGGAGGAGAGGGTGGGCCGCACCACCATGCGCACGGTGGCGTCGGAGAGGGAGAGCGCCGCCTCCGTCCGGTTCTGGGGCGCGGCCCACGCCGAGAACCAGCGGGGACCGGCCTGGGATGTGGGCTGCCCGGACGCGGGGGCAGCCGGGGGGAGGAGCGCGAGGATGAGGCCGACCAGGGCACCGCGCCAAGCCACGGCCTGGTCTTGGACCTGGAGGCGCCGGATGAGCTGCTCCCTGCGGTCTGGGTCGATCTCGATGGCCACTGGCTCGGGGCTCCTCGATCGGCTGGCGCGGAGAACGCTCAGCCCTGGTCGCCTTCCGACGTCATCTCCGGGGACTGCAGCGCCCTGGGGATCCGCCCCAGCGGGGCGACCTCGGGGATGTCGTCCGTGGTCCCCGCTCCCATCTCCTTCAGCTTTCGTCCGGACACCAGCACGCGTGCTTCGAGCGAGCCCACGGCGCGGTCGTAGGCATCCACGGCGCCCTGGAGCCCGCGCCCGACCTTGGCGAAGTGATCGGCGAGGGTGACGAGGCGCGCGTAGAGCTCCTGACCCACGGCACGGATCTCCTCGGCCCTCTCGGAGAGGCCTGCCTGCTGCCAGCCGTAGGCCGCCGCCTTGAGCAGCGCGACCAGCGTGGTGGGCCCGCAGAGGAGGATCTTCCGGGCGATGGCGTCGTCGAAGAGCGTGGGATCGGCTTCCAGGGCGGCGCTCAGGAACGGGTCGCCCGGCATGAAGAGCACGACGAAGTCCGGGGCGTCCGCGAACTGGTTCCAGTAGGCCTTGTCGCCCAGGGTGCGGAGGTGCTGCCGCACCTGGTCGGCGTGGCGTCTGAGCGCCTCCCGCCGCTGGCCCTCGTCCTCGGCCTCCAGCGCCTCGAGGTAGGCCTCGGCAGCCACCTTGGCGTCCACCACGATGCGCTTGTCCCCGGGCAGGCGGACCACCATGTCCGGCCGCAGCGCCCCACCGCCGTCCACCTGGAGGTGGATCTGCTCCTCGAAGTCGCAGTACTCGACCATGCCCGCCATCTCCACCACCCGCCGGAGCTGCAGCTCCCCCCAGCGTCCACGGCCCTGCGGGCGCCTGAGCGC
>JBFYZE010000387.1:0-10409 GCA_041309665.1 Gemmatimonadales bacterium
CCGCCCCGCCGCCCACTTCCTGCGGCCTCCCGTCCTACCCTGCGGCGCCTGCCAGGAACCTGAGCCGCGCAGCGATCCCGAGGCCCTCCTGGTCGAGCCGCCCCCCCGCCTCGCCGCTCAGTTCCTCGACATCGGCTCCCTGGGAGAAGGCAAGACCCACGGCCTGGTCCGCTGCCACCGGGTGCTCCTGGATGAAGCCACGCGACAGGAGGAGGGTGTCCACCTGCCTCCCTTCCAGGGCCTTCAGGGTCTCGTCCGGGCCCAACGCACCCTTCCCGCCGGCGCGGGCCGCGTCGGCCACGCCCGCTACCAGGGACAGGTGACCCTGCTCGCTCAGGTCGCCCGCGGCAGACCGGATCTCCTCGCGGACCTCGGCGGGGCTCATCTCCAGGTGGAGGCTGGCCCGCTGGGCCACGCGACCCTCCAGGCTGCGTGGGAGGAGGGTCATCAGTCGCTTCACGGCGTCTCCCGTTCCCCCGAGGACGACGATGCCGTCCTCCCGGGAGCGCTGGTCGATGAAGTCGGCGAGCTCCTTGCGCAGGCGCTCCGCCGCCACCTCGCGGAGGCGCTGGCCCTGGTCGGTGGACGAGGCGCCCCGGGCACCCGACGCGCGGCCCGAGCCCTGGCGGACGCCTACGTCGCTCAGGTCGCCGACGTCGGTATCTGCGAAGAGACCCTCGACCTCGGTGATGGACCCCTCTACATGCTCGAACAGCCGCGCCCGGCGGCCGTCCACGAGCACCACGAGCACGGGCCGCTCCTGCTTCAGGGCGCGCACGTACGGTGCAGCGCGGATCCCGCGCTGCCAGGCCACCACACTCGGCATGTGCGCCGGAACGCCGCCCGCGTGCCAGACCCGATCGGGGGTTGCGAAGGCGACCCAGCCGCGCTTGGACATGGATGCGTGCTCGCCGGTCTTGAGCTCGTGGGACACCAGGTCCCAGGCGGCGTCGAACGAGGCCAGGTCGGCGTCGCGCGCGTGCTCAAGGCTCCGCCTCAGCCGGGAGATCTCCCCCTCCAGGTGGACCCGCCACGTGTCGCGTTGGGCGGGGTCCCTCTGGTCCGCGTCCACGTACACGCTGAGGACGTCCCGATCCCTCAGGTCCTGGAACAACTCCAACAGCCTCTCGCGGGTGAGCATACTCGTGCCTTCCCCTTCAAAGGTCGCTGTGGATCCCCTGCATGACCCAATCTAACCCGCCGGGCGAGCGGGGTGCGCACCCATTGCCCTCGCGCCGGCGGAACCTACCTTCCGATGCTTGAGGACCCTCCAACCCGAGCAGGCTATGCCGCGAAACGCACCTCGGGTCAGCCCTCCGCCTGCGCCCGCGCTCGCACCCCGGGAGATCTCCCTGGCCCGGGCCGTCGTGGTCCTCGGAGCCTTCGTCGCCCCTCTGGCCCTCCTCGGGCTCCTGCTCCGCGAGAACGAGCCGCTGGCCCGGTCCCTGCTGGGCGCGGCCGGGGTGCTGGCCGCGTGGGCGGCAATCCTGTTCGGCACGACGGCGCGCGACGGCCGGAAGCTGGCCATCACGTTCGCGGCCCAACGCAACCACTGGGTGCAGATGCTGGCCCAGGGGACCATCCTGCTCTGGTGGGGATGGCACGTGCGCGGCGTGTACGGCTACTTCACGCTCATCCTCGCCCAGATCCTCTTCGCCTTCGGCATGGACGCCCTGCTGCAGTGGTCGCGGCGGGGCACCTGGCGGATGACCTTCGGGCCCATCCCGGTGATGTTCAGCATCAACCTGTTCCTCTGGTTCAGGCCCGAGTGGTTCCATTGGCAGTTCGGTATGATCGCGCTCGGCTTCCTGGGCAAGGAGTTCCTGCGCTGGACCCGCGACGGACGGCAGACGCACATCTTCAACCCGTCGTCCTTCCCCCTGGCGGTCTTCGCCCTCTTCCTCGTGGTCACCGGCTCGTCGGACATCACCCTCGGGAAGTTCATTGCCAACACGCAGCACGACCCGCCCTTCATCTACCTGGTCATCTTCCTGGCCGCGCTCCCGGGGCAACTCCTGTTCGGCGTCGCCAGGATGACGCTGGCCGCGGTGGTGACGGCGTACGGCGCGAGCCTGGCCTACTTCGCCGCGACCGGGACGTACCTCTTCTTCGACACCCACATCCCGGTTCCCGTCTTCCTCGGGATGCACCTGCTCTTCACCGACCCGTCCACCTCGCCGCGCACCGAGACCGGACGCCTCGTCTTCGGGATCCTGTACGCGCTGGGCACAGTCGCGCTCTACGTGCTCTTCCTCCGGGTGGGCGTGCCGACCTTCTACGACAAGCTCCTTCCCGTGCCCCTCATGAACCTGATGGTGCGCGGAATCGACCAGGTGGCGGCCTCCAAGCTGCTGGCGGCCCTGGACCCGTCGAGGATCGCAAGGTCGCTCACGCCTCCGCAGAGGAACGTGGCCTACACGTCGCTCTGGGCCGGCGTCTTCGTGGTCATGAGCTTCGCGCAGGGGGTGGGCGACCGGCACCCTGGCCAGTACCTGCCCTTCTGGGTGGAGCGGTGCGAGGCGGGTAGCCAGCGCGCGTGCGCCTACCGCGAGCACCTCACCCTGGTCTACTGCAACAACGGCTCGGGTTGGGCGTGCAACGAGTGGGGGCTCCTGCAGGTCGAGCAGGGGAAGATGCCCGGCCGCGCCTTCCACCAGGCGTGCGACCTGGGGTACCGACCCGCGTGCGGCAACACGGTGCGTGACCGTCTGGACGCGGCCTCCCTGAACCGCGGGCTACCCGCGGACAAGGACCTCCCCATCGTGCTCCGGGGGACGAAGCCGGCGCTGGAGGAGCGGGACCCGGGCCGCCTGCGGGCCCTTGCGTGCGAGCAGGGATGGGCCGGGACGTGCGAGGGGGGCGGGGCGTGAGACACGCCCCACCCCCCTCGACCGCGGAGCCCGTGCGGGCAGGGCTCTAACGCCCCTCGCTCCTCACCGCCGGCAGCCGGTGGCAGTCGGCGCACAGCTTCCCGGCGTAGTGCTCTCTCTGGGGCAGGTGGCACGCCAGGCAGAGCTGCCGCGTCCTGGGGGCGTCCTTGATCCCCTCGGGGACAGGGTTGTGGCACCCCGCTCCCGTGCACCCCATGTGGGCGTCCAGGTTGTGCGCCCCTTCGGCGGGTGGCTGGTGGCACTGGGAGCAGTCCGACGTCGCCAGGTGGTGTCCGAGGTGGCACGACGAGCAGTCCGCTCCCACCGCAGCGCGGAGGTCGCTCCCCTGGGTGTGGCACTCCCCGCATCCCAGCGACACGTGCTCGGTGTGGTCGAAGGTGATGTTCCGGAGCGGCCGGTCCAGCGAGCCGATGCGGATGTTCAGTGATCGGGTGACCTGGAGCGTGTGGTCGGAGACCGACTCGGGGGTGTGGCACCGTGTGCAGTCCCTGCTCACCGGCGGGCGGTGGTGGCAGGCGCGACAGTCCTCCAGGGTAGTCACCGAGAGCGTGCCGTGCCCGTCCTGTGTGCCGTGGCAACGCGCGCAGTCCACGGTGGTGTGGTCCGAGTGGCTGAACGTGGAGTAGGGGGCCGCGAGCCCGTGGCTCGGAGCCGGTGACACCCACTCCACCAGGGAGCCTCCTCCCTTGTGGCAGGCCGCGCATTCGTCGCCGTTCTCGGGCACCCGGAATTCGTGGGCCTGGTGGCAGTGGAGGCAGTCGGCCAGAGCCTCAGGCTTCACGGTCCTGTGGAACGCCGAGAGCGGCGAGGCTCCCGAATGGCACCCGGCGGCGGTGCACGACTTCGTGACGTTGGCGGGGACCGATCTGTCCCACAGGTTGTGGCATGTGGCGCAGACGGCTTTGTGGGGCTCGTCCTGCGGGACGGGGACGTCGAGACAGTACTCGGAGCCGCGGGTGAGGCAGCGCAGGAGCTCACCGGGGAGGGTGTCACGAGCCTGGAGACCCCCGGGGGGCGGCCCGGCCATTCCGGGAGCGGCGGCCAGGGCCAGCACCATGCCCGCCACGCCTGTCAGGCAGAGGACCAGCCCGGCCCGGACGGCTCGTCCGGACCGGGCTGAGCTGGCCTTCAGGGCGCCATCTCCGGTCTCGCGGGGCTCAGGCGTCCACACTGACATGCATCCCTCCAGCGCTCGATAGGACTCCGCCTCCGCGCTCTAGGCCGGCTGGGGCGTCGGGTGCGCGCCTGCGGTGGGACCACCCGCACGGGAGGGGTGCGCGCCGCCGTGCCCGGCATCGGCCGCCGTGCCACGGAGGATCGGGAACAGCTTGACCATCAGAACATAACCGAGGATCTCCATGGAGATGAAGCCGATGGTGACCGCGAACTCCCCGAGGGATGGGAAGTACGACCACTCGGGCCCCGGGTTGTACGCGATGAGGAAGGTGGAGAACCGGTAGAGGCCGCCGCCCAGGACCACCGACACGGCCATGGCGGCGAAGAAGGCGGGGCCCGCGTTGCGCCGCCACAGGATGAAGCCGAGGGCCGGGCCGACCGTCAGCGCCATCTCCGCCAGGAAGAGCAGGCTGTAGTTGTCCATGCGGGTGATGTAGCCCAACTCCCCAGCGTAGGTGATCTCGGCGATGCGGAGCGCGGCGTACGCGAGGAGCACGCCGGCGATCGGCACCGCGAGCGCCCGGAGCATGGGCGTCTCCTGGGGCCGCTTGAATGCCTTCGCCGAGATGGTGGCCTCCAGCGTCACCGCCGCGTACCCCATCCCCACCACCGAGACGAGGAAGAGGAGCGGAAGCAGGGGCGATTGCCACAGCGGGTGCAGCTTGTGCCCGGAGAGGAGCATCATGGAGCCCAGCGAGGACTGGTGCATCGTGGGCAGCAGCAGCCCCAGGGCGATGAAGTACGGGAGCGCCTTCTCTATCTTCGGCAGCAGCGCCATGGAGATCTTCCGCAGCCACGAGTACCGGCTCCCACGCCACCCCTCGAGCACCGCGGGCGACACCTCGATCCAGAGGACCGTGGTGTAGAGCATGATGCAGAGGGCGACCTCCAGGAGGATGGAGTTGAAGTTCCACGCCCAGAAGTGGGTCGGGATGCGGTAGAAGTTCCAGAACCGCCCCAGGTCCACCAGCACGCTCGTGCCGCCCAGCGTGTAGCCGAAGGCGCTGGTGAGGAGGGCCGGACGCACCAGGGGGTGGTACTTGCCCCGGTTCGCCACGTAGACCAGGAGGGCCATGGCGTAGCCGCCGCACGCCAGCGCCGTCCCGACCACTACGTCCATGGTGATCCACAGGCCGAAGGCGTAGCCGTCGTTCATGTTCGTCGAGGCCCCGAGGCCGACCACGAACCTCCACAGCACGGTGAGCACGCCCACGAGCGTGAGCGCCGCGAGTGTCACCGTGGTGGGGGTGATGAGCTTCCCGCCCACGGCGACTGAGTGCTCGACCTCGTGGTGGGCGGCCTCCTCTTCCCTGAGCTTCTTCGTGTTGCGCCGCACCACCGCGCCCAGGACGGCGAAAAGGGCCAGGGGTGCCGCGAAGCCCTTGTAGAGCGTGTGCTGGATGGTCTCGGGGAGCTCCGGCACCGAGCGGTTGCCGAGCTCGGGGAGGCCGAGCTGGGCGAAGGCCACGTCGGGTCGGGTCAGGTACAGGACGGAGGTTCCGCCGCCGTCCGTCTCCCCGAACACCTTGGGGTTGTACTTCCCGGGCTCCGCGTCGATGCGGCGGTGCGCCTCGGCCAGCATCTCCTCGCGCGTCCCGTACACCAGCGCGTCCATGCGACAGGAGTCCACGCAGGCCGGCTGCAAGCCCTCGGACCGACGCTCGGAGCAGAGATCGCACTTGGTCAGGCTGGGGATGGGCGTGTCCCACTCGAAGCGCGGCACCACGTAGGGACAGGCGATCTGGCAGTAGCGGCAGCCGACGCACAGGTCACCGTTCCACTGCACCGCGCCGTCGGCGTCCTTGTGCATGGCGCCGAGCATGCAAGCGCTCACGCAGGCCGGGTCCAGGCAGTGCATGCACTGCGACTTCCGGAAGGCGTCCTCGCCGCCGTCGGTGACGAAGCGCAGGAGGGCCGTGGGGGCGTCGTCGGTGAGGGCGGGGGAGTCCCCGAGGGACTGGGCCACCGGCCACTCGTTGGACTCGGAGCACCCCACGACGCACTCGCGGCACCCCACGCAGCGGGTCCCGTCGTAGAGGATGGATGCCTTCGTGTTGGTCTCTATGTGCCGAGTCCGGGCTGCCCGGATGGGGCTGGGCACGGCTGCGGTGGCCGCCGCCGTCGCCAGGGCCTGCAGGGCTGCTCGCCTGGAGATGCTCATGTCTCGCTCGTTCGGATGGGTTGGGTGGGGCGATCCGTCAGGAGTGCGCGTGCCAGGGGTCCCGCGCGTGGGTCGTGACCCAGCAGCGGAAGGGCGAATGCGCGCAGAACAGGACGATGCCGGCGACGAGCGCGACGGCGAGGCCCACGAGGACCACCGCCCGGAAGAAGAACAGACCGAACGCGATGAGCGGGAAGCTCACCGCGACGAGGACAGCTGCTCCGCACCATTCGAGTGCGTTGGCGACCTTGTTAAGAGCGGGTCTCATGACCGCCTCCCAGCCAAGTGGACGGTGTTGCTGACCCCCGGGGTAGCAAGAGGCGAACCACGTTTGCGGTCCGCCCGTACTCCGATGGCAACCCAAGTGCCACAACAGTTTCTTCCCTGGGGGTCAACACGGATCGCCGGTCGGGGCGCCCTGGAGAGAAGAAATATTCAACGGTCATTGTAAAGGTTTTCAACGGTGGTTTCGGCCCGTCCCGGGCCTGGTCTCGTCAGTGGACGAACTGGCCCAGGAGCTCGACGTAGTGGGCCCCGCACAGGACCTGGCGCAGGTCGCGGAGCGATTGGGCCGGGTCCGGTGCGGTGAGGGCTCCGGACTCGGAGAGGAGGCGGAGCGCGAGGGTGCGCCGGAACCGGCGCAGGTCGTGCTCGGTGTGCTCCAGGGCCCTAGGCGCGGGCAGGAGCCCCAGGATCCCGGCTGGGTCCAACCCCTCGACCTCCAGGAGCCACCCGTCCCCGTAGGGCTCGGTGACGAGCGTCTCGGGGTGGCTCTGGAGGATGCGGTTGGCCCGCACGAAGCGCCCGGACACGGGAGCCGCGAGCTTCAGGGAGCCCAGCCCCAGGTCCACCTCGCAGATCGGGTCGCCCCGCTGGAGCTCCTCACTCCCGGGGTTGCAGCGCACGCCCGTGGCGCACCCGATGAGCGCGGTGGCGAACGCGTCCAAGCCCACCCTCCAGATGCTGGCGTCGTCGTGGGACATGGCCTGGACCCAAGTGTGCCCGGGCGAGAAGAGCCGGTCACCTGGGAAGAGCCCCTCGTCGGTGCGGCGGTCGAGATGCGCGGCCTGCCGGGTCACGGCGAGCATCTGTCCCCTCAGCGCGGCGTCGAGGGGGCAGTTTTCGCAGTCGAATCTCCGGTCGCACAGCTTGTAGCTGATGTGGCCGGCGCACATCCACACGCACGGTTCGGTCTCGGGGGCGAGAACCTGATAGGGCATCGTGGACCTCCTTTGACAGGAGTCCCTATGCAAACGAGGTACCAGCGCCCGCGGGGGCGGAAACGCGCGCCGTTCCTGGCGTTCCGCACGGGAGGGAGACGAGCGCGGGGACATCTGCTGTTGAGATTCCCAACGTGCTGTGTGATTTTTCAGCACCTGCCCGAGGTTCCCGCAGCGCGCGCGAACCGGCTCGGGGCTGCGCGCGAGACAGGCCGCACATGGTTGCTCGCATCAAGTCCCTGCTTCCGTCCCTCGGCGTCCGCCTCCTGGTGCCGCTCTTCGTCGCCGTCGGAGCCGTGCTCGCCGTTCACGCGTTCCTGAGCTTCCGCTCCGCGGAGGAGCGCTTCCTCGTGCTGGTGCGGGGGGAGGCCCAGCGGGCCAGCGGGCTCATACGCCGCGCCACGCACGACGGGATGCTCCTGAACCGCCTGGACGAGGTCCAGGCCACCATCGAGCGCCTGGCGGAGGGGGGCGAGGTCGCCGCGATCCGGGTCTACGACCGGGAGGGCACCATCGTCCTCTCGAGCGACCGGACGGAGATGGGTCGCCAGGTGGCCCTGGGCGCGGCCCCCTGCGCGAGCTGCCACGGTGAGGGCACACCCGCGGAGAGCCCCGCGCTGGAGGCGGTCGACGTCACCGAGGCGGGCACGGGCGAGGGGGGGAGCACCGAAAAGGTGCTCCGGCATCTCTCCGTCATCGCCAACGAGCCCAGCTGCTCGACCGGGGGGTGCCACTCGGGCGATGCCGGCGAACAGGTCCTCGGTGTCCTGGACGTGGAGATGTCCATGCAGCCCCTGGAAGCCGCGCTGGGCGACGCCCGCATGCAGCTCCTGGGGACGACCCTGGCGCTCTTCGTGGCCATCGCCCTCGTCGCCGCCGTCGTGTTCCGCCGTTTCGTGCGCCACCCCATCTCCGAGCTGCAGGAGGGGGCCCGGCGCATCGCGGGAGGCGACCTGTCCACCCGCATCGAGGTCAGGGGGGGCCACGAGCTGGCCCTGCTGGCCACGGACTTCAACCGCATGGCGGAGGACCTGAGCCGGGCGCAGCAGGCGGTGGACGAGTGGTCGAGGACCCTGGAGGAGAAGGTCGAGGAGCGCACGGAGGAGCTGAAGAGCGCGCAGCACCAGGTGATGCACATGGAGAAGATGGCGTCCCTGGGCAAGCTGTCGGCCACGGTGGCCCACGAGCTGAACAACCCCCTGAGCGGGATCCTGACCTACGCGCGCCTCGTGGAGCGCGAGCTGGGAGAGCAGCCCCTCGACGAGGGCGTGCGCACCGAGTTGGCCCGGTACCTGTCCGTCGTGCAGCAGGAGTCCACGCGCTGCGGCGCCATCGTGAAGAACCTCCTCGTCTTCGCCCGGCGGGAGGGCGGCGAGATGGCGTTCACGGATCTGAACGAGATCGTGGACCGGAGCCTCATGCTGGTCCGCCATCACATGGAGATGAGCGGCGTGTCGCTCCGGGCCCGGCTCCTGGAGGGGGACCCCCTGATGTTCGGCGTCGCCGGGGAGCTCCAGCAGGCGCTGGTGGCGCTCTTCGTCAACGCCGTGGAGGCCATGAAGCAGGGGGGCGAGCTGCGCGTCCGCATGTGGGGCGATGCGGTGCAGGTGGCCATCGACATCGAAGACACCGGCACGGGGATCCCCGCGGAGGTGCTCCCCAACATCTTCGAGCCCTTCTTCTCCACGAAGGAGAAGGAGAGCGGCGTCGGGCTCGGCCTGGCGGTGGTCTACGGGATCATCCACCGCCACAAGGGGATCATCGGCGTCGAGTCGGAGGTCGGGAAGGGCACCGTGTTCCACATCGTGCTGCCCAGGGACCTGCGCCCCCGCGAGCCGGTGGCGACGGCGTGCCCCTGGGCGCCCGGCATGGTGGGGCGCGGTGCATAACCGGGGGGAGGGTAGGGCCATGGCGGACCGACAGGGACGGATCCTGGTGGTGGACGACGAGTTCTCGGTTCGGGACTCGCTCTCCCTCTGGTTCCAGAAGGACGGCTACGACGTGCAGTCGGCGGGGAACGGGAACGAGGCCCTCGAAATCTTCGAAGCCGGGCGCTTCGACGTGGCGGTGGTGGACATCAAGATGCCCGGGATGGACGGCGTGCAGCTCCAGGAGCACCTGGCGCGCCTCGACCCGGAGCTCCCGGTGATCATGATCACCGCGTTCGCCTCGGTGGACACCGCTGTGAGGACGCTCAAGCTCGGCGCCTTCGACTACGTCACGAAGCCGGTGGACCCCGACGAGCTCAGCCACCTGGTGCGGCGCGCCATCGAGCAGCGGCGCCTGCGCCAGGAGAACCTCCAGCTGCGCGAGACCATCGACGAGTTCGTGGCCGGCGACGTCATCGTCGGGGAAGCCCCGGCCATGAAGAAGGTGCTGGAGCTGGCCGAGCACGTGGCCAGGACCGACGCCACCGTCCTCATCCGGGGGGAGAGCGGAACGGGCAAGGAGCTCATCGCCCGGGCCATCCACGCGAACAGCCGGCGCCGGTACGCTCCCATCATCGCGGTGAACTGCGGCGGGCTTCCCGAGACGCTTCTGGAGACCGAGCTCTTCGGCCACGAGAAAGGGGCCTTCACCGGGGCCCAGTACCGCCGGAAGGGGCGCCTGGAGATGGCCGACGGCGGGACCCTCTTCCTGGACGAGGTGGGCTCCATCAGCCTCAAGACGCAGGTTGACCTGCTCCGGGTGCTGGAGAGCCACGAGTTCACCCGCGTCGGCGGCAGCAAGCCCGTCAAGGTGGACTTCCGCGTGATCTGCGCCACCAACGAGGACCTGGAGAAGGCGGTCGCGGACGGGCGCTTCCGGGAGGACTTCTTCTACAGGATCAACGTCTTCCTCAGCGAGGGCCCACCGCTCAGCGTCCGCAGCTCCGACCTCCCGCTCCTGGCCAGGCACTTCCTGGAGCGTTTCGGGCGCCAGATGGACAAGCGGATCACCCAGTTGAGCCCGGAGGCCATG
>JBFYZE010000388.1:0-2608 GCA_041309665.1 Gemmatimonadales bacterium
GGCGGCCGCCGCCGCCGCCCCTCAGGAGGACGATACGCCGCTCGTGGAGGAGGTGGAGGAGGAGTCCTTCCCCGAGCCCGAGCCCGAGGTGTTCCCGCCGCCGCCGGCCGGGACCCCCCGCAAGCCGCGGGGCCGGAAGCGGGACACCGCCGACGAGGAGGGGGCGCGCACCCACGTCCCGGTGGAGGCGGCGGTGGGGATTCCCCCCATCGAGCTCCTCACCGCGCCCGAGCAGCTCGACAATGCGGGGATGGAGCGTCAGCTGGACGAGCTGGGGCGGATCCTCGTGGAGAAGCTGAAGACGTTCAACGTGCAGTGCGAGCTGGGAGGGAGGACCACCGGACCGGTGGTGACCCAGTTCGAGATCATCCCCGCCGCCGGCGTGAAGGTGAACCGCATCGCCAACCTGGACGCCGACCTGGCGCTGGCCATGAAGGCGCAGAGCGTCCGCATCGTGGCGCCCATCCCGGGAAGGGGCGCGGTGGGGGTGGAGATCCCCAACCCCACCCCCGAGATCGTGAACCTCCGGGAGATCCTCGAGACGCCCGCCTTCCAGGGCGCCAAGGGCGAGCTTCCCCTGGCCCTCGGGAAGGACCTGAACGGGCGCCCCTACGTGGCCAACCTGGCCAAGATGCCGCACGTGCTCATCGCCGGCGCCACGGGCTCGGGGAAGTCGGTGTGCCTGAACACCGTGGTCACCAGCCTGGTATACAAGCACACGCCGGAGACGCTCCGGCTCCTCATGATCGACCCCAAGATGGTGGAGCTCTCGGTCTATGCCCGGCTTCCCCACCTGCGCCACAACGTGGTCACCGATCCCCGGGACGCGGCGGGCGTGCTCAAGTGGGCGGTCCTGGAGATGGAGCGGCGCTACCTCCTCCTCAAGGCCAACCACGTGCGCTCCATCCAGGAGTTCAACCGCAAGGCGAAGGACGGGGCCCTCATGCGCCGCGTGGAAGCGGAGGGCCCGGAGGGCGACGAGAACCGCTGGATCTACTCCGACGGCCCCATGCCCTACATCGTGGTGGTGGTGGACGAGCTGGCCGACCTCATGATGACCGTGCAGAGCGAGGTGGAGAAGCCGCTCACCCAGCTGGCCCAGAAGGCCCGGGCCATCGGGATCCACCTCATCGTGGCCACCCAGCGGCCGTCGGTGAACGTCATCACCGGGCTCATCAAGGCCAACTTCCCCACGCGCATGGCGTTCCGGGTGGCGTCCAAGACCGACTCCCGCACCATCCTGGACCAGAACGGTGCCGACGCGCTCCTGGGCAACGGGGACATGCTCTTCCTTCCTCCGGGGCAGAGTGAGCCGGTGCGCATCCAGGGGGCCTACCTCCCCACGGACGACACCGAGAAGCTCATGGGTTGGTACCGGGATCTGCAGGACCGCCGCGAGGAGGCCGGCGTTGCGCACGCCGCGCCGTCGGTGCTGGAGCCCAACATCCTGGACGAGGTTCGCAGCCACGAGCTGGTGGAGGCCGCGGAGGCGGTGGAGGCGATCGCCGGGGACTGGGACGAGCTGTTCCGGGCCGCCGCCGAGGTGTGCATCCAGAACGGCGGAGGGTCCACGTCGCTCCTCCAGCGCCGCCTGAGCATCGGGTACGGCCGCGCCGCGCGCATCGTGGATCAGCTCCAGGACGCCGGGGTGCTGGGGCCCTCCGAGGGGGCCAAGGGGCGCGAGGTGCTCATGTCTCTGGACGAGTTGGATGCGTTCCTTGCGGGAGGAAGCCCGTGAGGGCCAGCGCCGGGCTGCTGTGGACTTTCTGCGCCGCCGCGTTCGTCGCCGGCGCCCCCGGGGCCGAGGCCCAGGCGGCAGGGAGGCCCCAGGCCGCGGCGAGCGCCCAGTCCGCGGCGGCGCTCATGGAGACGGCGGCGGCGCGCTACGAGAACGCCGCATCGGTGTGCTCCGACTTCACCCAGCGCCTCACCGTCCCCCTGCTGGGCCAGGACCAGACCGGGCGGGGGCGCTTCTGCTCCCAGCGCCCGGACCGGTTCGCGCTGCGCTTCACGGAGCCGGCCGGGGACCTGGTGGTGGGGGACTGGACCTGGGTGTGGGCCTACTATCCCAGCATGGACGCGAAGCAGGTGCTCCGCATCCCCGCGGCCCGCGCGCCCGGCGGCTTCGACTTCTACCGCGAGTACTTCGAGGGGTGGGCCGACAAGTACCAGGTGTCGCCGGAGGGGCCCGAGACGGTGGCGGGACGGGCCACGCAGCGCCTGCGCCTGGTGCCCAGGACCGGCACGTCGTACCAGGCGGTGGTGGTGTGGGTCGAAGCCGGGGGCGTTCTCCGGCAGATCCGCGTGGAGGAGGAGAACGGCTCGGTGCGCACGGTGACCCTCACGTCGGCGGACATGGGCGCCACGCCCCCCGCCGCGTGGTTCACGTTCACTCCGCCCCGCGGCGCCCAGATCATCGGAGGATAGCATGGCGCGCCTCCGCGATCTCCCGGTCGTCCCCCTCACCCCCGGGCCCGTCCGCGAGGGCGTGGGGCGCGACGCGGCGCCCGTGCAGCTCCACATCGAGCCCACCGGTCCCTTCCACGGCCCGCGCATCGCGCTCGTGACGCTGGGGTGCGACAAGAACACGGTGGACTCGGAGCGGATG
>JBFYZE010000389.1:0-4831 GCA_041309665.1 Gemmatimonadales bacterium
CTGCGGTGGGCTGCGCCCATCCTCGACCGTCTCGCGGAACGGCCACCAGCTCTCCGAACACCCGTCCGGCCGCTCGGCTGAACCGCTCTGCCACCCCTCCAACTGTGTACCGCCCACCGGCAAGCGTGACCGGTGCATGGGTCTGCGGTGGGCTGCGCCCATCCTCGACCGTCTCGCGGAACGGCCACCAGCTCTCCGAACACCCGTCCGGCCGCTCGGCTGAACCGCTCTGCCACCCCTCCCAAGCGGTCCTAAGATGCCCCACATCTCTCTCGCACTCAACCTTGATGCATCTGCTCAGGCCCCAGCATCCGCTGCGGTCCTCCCTTCGCCCGGGCGCATCCCCGCCCCTATGTTTCTCCCACCATGACCCATCATCGCATCGCAGTCATCCCGGGAGACGGCATCGGCCTCGAGGTCGTCCCTGAAGGCATGCGCGTCCTCGACGCCGTGGGCTCCCGGTTCGGCATATCGTTCACGTGGGACGTGCTGGATTGGGGGTGCGAGCGGTACCACCGCACCGGCAGCCTCATGCCCGAGGGCGCCCTGGAGGGGATCCGGGGCCACGACGCCATCTACCTGGGCGCGGTGGGCTTTCCCGGGGTGCCTGACCACGTGTCCCTTTGGGGACTCCTGATCCCGATCCGCCGCGAGATGCACCAGTGGGTGAACTTCCGCCCGGTGCGCCTCCTGAAGGGCGTCCCCACGCCGCTCCGCGACCGCGGGCCCGAGGACATCGACTTCGTCGTGGTGCGCGAGAACAGCGAGGGGGAGTACTCGCAGATCGGCGCGCGCTACGACGAGGGCACCGACGAGGAGCGCGTGGAGCAGGTGAGCTTGTTCACCCGCCGGGGCGTGGACCGGATCCTGCGTTACGCCTTCGAGCTGGCGCGCACCCGCGCGGACAAGCACGTCACGTCGGCCACCAAGTCCAACGGCATCATCCACACCATGCCGTTCTGGGACGAGCGCTTCCGAGCCATGGCGGCCGAGTATCCGGACGTGCGCGCCGACCAGTTCCACGTTGACATCCTGTGCGCCAACTTCGTCCTCCACCCCGACTGGTTCGACGTGGTCGTGGGGAGCAACCTCTTCGGAGACATTCTCTCCGACCTGGGGCCCGCCGTGGCCGGCACCATCGGGATCGCGCCCTCGGCCAACATCAACCCGGAGCGCGAGTACCCGTCCATGTTCGAGCCGGTGCACGGCTCGGCACCGGACATCGCCGGCAAGGGGATCGCCAACCCCATCGGGCAGGTCTGGTCGGGCGGGCTGATGCTGGAGCATCTGGGCCACCCCGACGCCGCCCGCGTCATCGAGCGCGCCATCGAGTCGGTGGTGTGCGAGCCGGCCCTCCTCACCCGGGACATGGGCGGGAAGGCCAGCACCGCGGAGCTGGGGCAGGCGCTGGCGGAGGCGGTGCGGAGGGCGTAGACACGCCTGGGCGTCCAGCTCCGGCGGGTCCTGCGGGCCCGGGACCCCCGCCGGAGTCCCGGGCCTCCCCTCAGCTCCCCGCCGGCACCCACGCCAACCCGTCGGGCTCCTTGCCCACGGCGATGAGACGGGTCACCGCGCCGGCCTCCAGGTCCACCACCGCCACGGCGTCGGCGCTGGCCGCTGCCACGTACACGAAGCGGCCGTTGGGGTCGGCGAGGACGCCGATGGGCGACGCGCTCCCCTCGAAGGCGATGACCTGGGTGCGCCCCTCGATGATGGGCGCCTTGATGGGCACCGCCATGAGGTCGCGGCGGGCGGGCGCGTCGAAGATGCGCACCTCGGCGGAGCGGGCGTTGGTCACCACCGCCCGGCTCCCGTCGGGCGAGAACACGACGCGGATGGGGAAGTCAGCGGAGGGGAGGGTGGCCAGCACTTCGAGGGTTCGCGTATCCAGCACGGTGATGGTGTTCTCCGCCCGGTTGCTCACCCAGACCTCATTCCCGGTGGGGCTCACCGCCACCCCCTCGGCCCCCTGCCCCGTGGGGATGCTCCGGATGACCTCCATGGCGCCGAGGTCCACCACGGTGACGCTCCCCGAGCCGATGTTGGCCACGAAGGCCCGTTTCCCGTCGGGCGTCACCGAGACCTGGTGGGAGGTGCGCTGGCCGGTGGGGACGGCGGCCACCACGCGCCGCTCGGACACGTCCACGATGGTGAGGGTGCCGTTCCCCTCGGTGGTCACGGCCACGCGGCTCCCGCTTCCCGGGAGCCAGGTGATCCCGTGGGGCCGGGTCTGCTCCCCCAGGTCGATGGTGCCCACGGGCTGGAGGGTAACCAGGTCGGCCACGGTGAGGGTGTTCCCGGGGCCCTGGCCGGTCCCGTAGTTCGTCACCACGGCAAGCTTCCCGTCCGGCGACACCGCCACCTCGTGGGGCGCGTGCCCCGTGGCGATCCGTCCGATCTCCTTGCCCGCGGCCACGTCCACCACGGAGACCGTGGCCTCCGACTTGTTCACCACGAGGAGGCGTGGCGGGGTGTGGGCCTGGGCCTGCGCAGCGCCGGCGGCGAGGAGCATGGACACGACGGTGACGAGGGCGGACGCGGGATGGCGGGGGAACACGGCACTCCTCCGGATCAGGGTCGGCTTGGCGCCACAGCCAGCGGGCACGGAACCACCGGCGTGCGGGGCCCCAAGGGTCGCGGAGGACGAGGCCGGGCGCAACGCCGCCTCAGCTCCCCTCGCACCACTCCCGTGCGTTCTGGAACATGCGCAGCCACGGCGAGACCTCCAGGCCGCACCACGCCTCCGGGAGCCACCCCCACTGCCAGGGCATGAAGCTCCGTTCGGGGTGCGGCATCACCGCCAGGTGGCGCCCGTCGGGCGAGCAAAGCGCCGCGATTCCGCGGGGTGAACCGTTGGCGTTGAAGGGATACGCCTCCGTCACCTGGTTCCGGTCGTCCACGTAGCGCAGCGGCGCCAGCCCTTCGCGCTCCACGCGCTCCAGAACCCCGGAATCCGGGAAGAGCGCGCGGCCCTCGCCGTGGGCCAGCCAGATCCCCAGGGTGGAGCCCTCCATCCCCCGCAGCATCAGGCTGGGGCTGGGCTTCACGGTGAGCGTGGTGAAGCGCGACTCGAAGCGCCCCGACGCGTTGTGCACGAAGCGGGGCTGCAGGTGGTCGGCGATGCCCCGCCAGGGCACCCACCCCAGGAGCGCATGCAGCTGGCACCCGTTGCACACGCCCAGCGTGAACGTGTCGGCCCGCTCGTAGAACGCGTCGAACTGGTGGCGGAGCCGGTCGTTGAAGCGGATCCCACCCGCCCACCCCTTGGCGGAGTCCAACACGTCGGCGTAGCTGAACCCGCCCACGAAGGCGAGGCCCCGGAACCGGTCGAGGGTGATCCCCCCTTTCCGGAGATCCGACATCACCACGTCCCACGGCTCGAACCCGGCCATGTGGAACGCCGAAGCCATCTCGCGGTCGGAGTTGCTCCCCTCCTCGCGGATGACGGCGACCCGCGGCTTGTCCTCGCGGGCCAGGATGGCCGGCGCGGTCGGCGTGGGGTCGAACGTGAGCTTCAGGGGCGGCGCGCTCCGGTGGCGCAGCCCCTCCCGCTCCTGGCGCACGCAGTCGGCGTCGGCCTGGAGCGCGTCCAGTTCGAAGCTGGTGGCCTCCCACAGGTCGCGCAGCGCGCGGACGTCCTCGTCCAGCACCAACGTGCCGCCAGCGGTGACCCGGGCTCGCGGCTCGGCGGTCCCCCGGCCGATGGCCACGCACGGGACGTCGGCGGCCCGAAGCGTCTCCATCACGCGCTCGGCGTCCTTCTCGTCCACCTCGAGGACCAGCCCCAGCTCCTCGGCGAAGAGGAGAGGAATGGCGCCGGCCGCGTCACCCTCGAGCGTGACCTCGACGCCGCAGTTGCCGGCGAAGGCCATCTCCAGGACGGTCGTGACCAGTCCGCCGTCGGAGCGGTCGTGCCCCGCCCTGACCAGCCCGTCCTCGATGAGGCGCTGCACCGCGTCGAAGGCCCGGCCGAGGAGCCCCGCATCCTCGAGATCCGGGACCTCGTCGCCGACCTGGCCGTACACCTGGGCCAGCGCGGAGCCACCCAGGCGGTGCCGGCCTCCGCCCAGGTCCACGAGGAGGAGCCTCCCCTTCCCCGGACGTTTGAGGTCGGGGGTGACCACCTCGCGGATGTCCGGGCAGGTGGCGTAGGCCGAGAGCACCAGCGCGCCCGGCGCCTTCACCGTCTCCTCTCCGCCCCCGGGCGTCGGGGCCAGCGCAGCCATGGAGAGCGAGTCCTTGCCGCCGTCGATGGCGATCCCGAGCTCCACCATGGCGTCGTGCATGGCCACGGCGGCGTCGTAGAGCGCCGCGCCCTCACCGGGGAGCTTCGCCGCCCACATCCAGTTGCCCGAGCACTTGATGTCCTCGCGGGCGCTGATCCTGGCCCACACCAGGTTGGTGAGGGCCTCGCCCACGGTCATGCGGGCCATGGCGGCCGGGTCCACCAGCCCCTTGATGGGCTGCTCGCCGATGGCCGTCGCGCCGCCGGTGTGGCCGAAGTGGCTCTGGGCTATGACGGCCACGTCGCTCACCGTGAGCTGCAGCGGGCCCGCGCACTGCTGCCTTGCCACCAGCCCGGTGACGCAGCGGTCCACCTTGGTGGTGAGGAAGCGCTTGGATCCCACAGAGAGCAGGCGGAGGACGCGCTCCAGAGCCTCCCGCACCGTGAGGCCCCCGGGGAGGCTCAGCGGCGCGGTCCTGGGAGCGACCCGGTCCAGGGTGAAGGTCTTCCGCGGCATGTCGCCGAGCACGTGCTCCAGCTCCAGGTTCACCGGGGTCGAGCCGTCGGCCGCGTCGTGAAGGACGATGCGCCCGTCGCCGGTGATCC
>JBFYZE010000390.1:0-5026 GCA_041309665.1 Gemmatimonadales bacterium
TGCGCGCCCAGGCCCGCGGGCACCAGGCCGGCCAGCGCCGCGAGGGCCGCGCACACGAGCGCGCCGTGGAGCGTACCCCCCAGCGCGCGCATCACGGCTCCCACCCCATGTGCCGCGCGTCCAGCATGTCGCGCGCGAAGTCCACGCGGGCGTCCAGGAGCTCGGCTTTCCCGCGCTCGTCCAGCCCGTCCCACCGCTCCATGATCCAGCGATCCCCCGCCTCGTCCGCCGCGAGGAACATCTCGAGCATCAGCTCCAGGGGGAGATCCGTGCGGACCGTGCCCAGCGCCTGCCCTCGCTCGAGGAACGCGCGCGTGACATCCCGGCTCCAGTCCATCACGCCCGCCGTGGCGCGCCGCGCCGCATCCTCTTCCCGCAGGCGCCAGAACGCCCGCATCAACCGGACGTACCATGTGTCGACCTCCAGCAGCCTGAAGGAGCGGCGCGACAGCTCGCGCACCCGCTCCCAGTAGTCCTCCTTCGTGAGCGACTCGATGGGCGGGAAGTCGGACTCCGCCAGCACCCTCTTCACGGCCTGCTCGGCGACCGTCGCCAGCAGGTCCGCCTTGTCGTCGAAGTAGTAGTAGAGCGCGCCCTTGCTGGTGCCCGCGCACTCGATGATCCGATTCAGGGAAGCGCTCTCGAAGCCCCGCGCCGCGAACTCCTCGGCGGCGGCAGCCAGGATCTTCTCCTGCTTCAGCGGATCGAGCTTCTCGAAGCGGGGGCGCGCCATGCTCAGACCATTAGGTTAGACCGAATGGTTTGACTATAGGGTCCAAGATCCGCCCGCGCAAGAGCCTCCTGGGCAGGGCCGCCCTGGGGGCGCGGAGCGGGGCCGGCGCCCTACCTGGGGCCTTTCAGCGCGGCCTCCAGCTCCGCCATCCGGGCCAGGTCCGCGGCCTTGGGTGCGTCGAAGTTCCCGTCGTAGAAGCGTCCTGCGTCGCCGAAGGGCCGAGAGAACACCGCCACCTCGCGGGCCAGCGTCCTGAGCTGGGCTGCGGCCTCGCCCTCGGTCCCGGCGGCGCGGAGCGCCTCCTGCACACCCGCCTCCAGTGCGGCGATGCGGAGCTGGAACGCCTCGGCGGCGCGGTACTCCGCGTCCGTGCGCTCCAGGAGCGGATCCCCGTGCACGCGCACCGTGGTGCCGGAGGTGGTGCCCCGGGCCTGGAGGGTGACGGTGTACGTCCCCGGCGAGACCAACGGCCCCCCCTGGACCTGGGGCGGCCGCGGGTAGTCCGGGTCGTCCCACCGCGCCCACGTGTCGGGGTCGCCGGCGGCGCCGTGGCGCAGGTTCCAGCTCACCCGGTGCACGCCCTCGCCGGAGGGCACGCGCATGCGCCGGACCACCGTGCCGTCGGAGCGGGCGACCTGGATGAACGCATCGCCGCTCCCCGCGCCGAGGCGGTACGTCAGCTCGATGCCGTCGGGCGGGTTGGTGCCGGAGAACTCGGCCTGCGCCCGGTAGGAGTTGTCCTTCCTGTAGCGGAAGAGCGTGCCGTCGTCGGCGGAGTAGAGGTGGGCCGCCGCGCTCCGCGTCGTCCCGTTCCACTCGGCGAGGAAGCGGGTGTCGTCCAGGATCCAGATGCTCCGCCCGTGCGTCCCCATGACCAGGTCCTTCTCCCGGGGATGCACCACCATGTCGTCGTACGCCGTCCGGGGGACGTTGGGCAGGAGCGCCCAGGTGGCGCCGCCGTCGGTGGAGACCCAGGCGGCGTTCTCCGTGCCCAGGAAGAGCGTCGAGGCGTTGTCGGGATGCTCCACGATCACGTTCACCGACCCCTCGGGCAGACCCGCGTGGAGCGGCGTCCACGTCGCTCCGAAATCGGTGGTGCGGAACACGTAGGGGGCGAAGTCCCCGTCGTTGTGGCGATCGAAGGTGACGTAGGCCGTCCCCAGGGCGTGCGCCGACGCCTCCACGCGGCTGACGTAGGCCTCGTCCGCGATCCCCCGGACGTTCCTCGACACCTCGGTCCACGTCTTCCCCTGGTCCCTGGAGAGCTGGACGTTGCCGTCGTCGGTCCCCACCCAGAGGACGTTCATGTCCAGCGGCGACTCGGAGAGCGTGCTCACCACGCCGAAGCCCCCGATCCCGTCGTTGGCCGAGATGTACACGCTCCCGGTGGGAACGCCCATGAGGGCGCGCGTGCCCACGTCGATCCCCCGGCCCATCTCCTGGGTCCGCTCCCACGTCTCGCCGAAGTCCCGGGAGATGAAGAGGCGGTTGCCGCCCATGTAGAAGAGCCCCTCCTGGTGCATGGAGGCCATTCCGGGGGACGTCCAGTCGAAGAGGTACTGCTCGCCCGCGGGGGCGACCGGACCGATGGGGCGCTTGGTCCCCGCGATCGCGTCCACCCGGTTGTAGCTCCCCTGGGTGGCCGCGCTGTAGACGTAGCGGGGCCCGGCCTTGTCCACCTGTTGGTACATGCCGTCGCTGAACCCGATCTGCATCCAGTCGTCGTTGAGAATGCCGTCGTAGCGCCGCGTCTGGGACGGCCCCATCCACGAGTGGTTGTCCTGCATGCCGCCGTACACCCAGTACGGGTCGCGCAGGTCCACGCCGATGGCGTAGAACTGCCCGATCTCGAAGTTGTTGATCTTCCGGTAGCTCACGCCGCCGTCGAAGGTCTCGTGGAGCCCGCCGTCGCCGGCCAGGTAGAAGTGGTTCCGGTCCTCGGGATCCAGCCACATCGCGTGCATGTCCAGGTGGACGCCCACGTCGTACGAGGGCTCGGCCGAGATGTCGATCCAGGTGGCCCCGCCGTCCTCGCTCTTCACCGAGCTGGTGGAGGCGCTGTAGACCAGCTTGTCGTCATTGGGGTCGATGAAGACGTGCGAGTAGTACATGGGGCGCTGGTTCTCGTCGCTCATCTTCCGCCACGTGGCGCCCCCGTCCTCGGAGCGGTACGTGCCGGTGGCGCCCACGTCGCGGCGACCGCCCCCCATGCCCCCTCCGGGGCCACCCGCAGGGCCGCCCTGCGGGCCGGGCGTGGGCTTGTTGGGCGCCTCCACCAGCGCCATGACCACGTCCGGGTTCGAGCGGGACGCGGCGATGCCGATGCGCCCCATGTCGCCGGCGGGCAGCCCGTTCGTCAGCTCCTTCCAGGTGGAGCCGCCGTCGGTGGACTTGAAGATCCCGCTCCCCGGCCCGCCGCCGTTGAAGCCCCAGGTGCTCCGCAGGCGCTGGTACATCGCGGCGTAGAGCACGTCCGGGTTCCGGGCGTCCATGGCCATGTCCACGGCGCCGGTGAAGGCGTCCACGTAGAGGACCTTCTCCCAGGTGCGCCCCCCGTCGCGGGTGCGGAAGACGCCCCGCTCCTCCCCCTCCGCCCACAGGTTCCCCATCCCCGCCACCCACGCCACGTCGGGGTTGGTGGGGTGGACGAGGATCTTGCCCACGTGGCGGGTCTCCACCAGGCCCAGGTGGCGCCAGGTGGCGCCGCCGTCGTCGGAGCGGTACACGCCGTTGCCCCACGACGTGGACTGGCGGTTGTTCTGCTCACCCGTGCCGGCGTAGAGCACCGTCGGATTGGAGGGGGCGATGGCCACGTCGCCGAACGTGCTCACCGGCTTGTCGTCGAAGATGGGCTTCCACTGGTGCCCCCGGTTCGTGCTCTTCCAGATCCCCCCCGACGCGGTGCCGATGTAGATGGTGGAAGGATGCTCCGGGTGGATCTCCACGTCGGTGATGCGCCCGCCCGTCACCGCCGGCCCGATGGAGCGGGACCGGAAGGCCGACAGCTCGGCGGAGGTGATGGGCGCGGCCTGCTGGGCGGCGGCGGAAAGGGCGGCGGCGGCCAGGGCGGCGGCGAGGACGGCGGGAAGGGCGACGCAACGGGAACGGCGCGGAATGCTCACGGGTGACTCCGTGGAATGGACTCGAAGCGGTGCGGCACACTACGGGCCACTCCCGGGGCGGGCAAGCGGCTCGGGCAAGCGGCTCGGGGCAAGCGCATGGGGCGCACGAGCCCCTTCCGGAGCTCGAACCCAGGATCGCTTTCCCGGTCCACGCCCCGGGCCTATCATCGGCAGGATTCCCTTGGACGTGAATGCCGGCGAGGAAGGCAGGCTCGGAGGTTGACGCCATGTTGAGACAGGTGATGGACACGCTCGAGCTCCTCGACGACGGCCGGGCGAGCGGCGCACAGGTCGCACGCTGGCTCGAGGAGCGCTGCAGTCTCCGCCTCGAGGTGGAGCGCATCCGCGGCGAGAAGGGATCCACGGACTTCGTGCGCACGCTCGTGCCCGGCACGCGGGGGAAGAGTTCCGGAGGGTCGGCACCGACGCTCGGCATCATCGGCCGCCTGGGGGGGGTCGGCGCCCGGCCGGAGCGCATCGGCATCGTGTCCGACGCCGACGGTGCCGTGACCGCGCTCGCCTGCGCCCTGAAGCTGGGTGAGATGGCCGCCAAGGGCGACCGCCTCGCCGGCGACGTGATCGTCGCCACGCACATCTGTCCCGACGCGCCGACGCAGCCCCACGAGCCGGTTCCGTTCATGGATTCGCCCGTGGACATGAAGGCCATGAACGAGCACGAGGTTGACCCGGCGATGGACGCGATCCTCTCCATCGACACGACGCGGGGCAACCGCGTGCTCAACCATCGCGGCTTCGCCATCACCCCGACCGTCAAGCAGGGATGGATCCTCAAGGTGAGCGAGGACCTGCTCGACATCATGGAGTGGAGCACGGGCGACGTGCCGTGGGTGCTGCCCGTGAGCACGCAGGACATCACACCCTACGGCAACGGGCTCTCCCACATCAACAGCATCCTGCAGCCCTGCACGGTCACGGCCGCCCCCGTGGTCGGCGTGGCCCTCACGGGCGTGCGCCCGGTGCCGGGATGCGGGACCGGAGCGAGCCAGGAGGTGGACATCGAGGCAGCGGCCCGCTACTGCCTCGAGGTGGCCAAGGCGTTCACGGCCGGCACGTGCCGCTTCGTCGACGACGAGGAGTTCGAGCGCCTCGGCCGGCTCTACGGGTCGATGGCGCGGCTGCAGACGTAGGAGGGATCCCATCATGACCGCAC
>JBFYZE010000391.1:0-4262 GCA_041309665.1 Gemmatimonadales bacterium
GGCGTCCGCCGTCAACCCACGGCTCTCAAGGCATCGCCGTGGGCTTTACTCCGTCGCCCCGTGCGGGGCTAAGCCTGTCGTGCGGTCTGGCTGGCCCGCGCAAATCCGTTACTGCACCCTTCTCCCCGAGCACGGCCCCTGGTCCTGGCGGGACCGGCTCTCTGGTCGGATCGTCCTCGTCCGCGTCCTCGTTCTCGACTCCTGTGCCACCGCCGAGACGAATCGAGGACGAGGACGACGGACGAGGACGAGAAGAACAAGAATCGGCCCCTTCCCCCTCCACCCATATATACGGGTCGCGTCCGAGGACTCGCCAGTAACGCGCGCGTGTATGGCGACGGCTGTCCTCTCAAGTGCCCGTCGGAGCAACACTTCCGGCGACCGTGCTCGCCACAAGTATTTTTCAGAAATCGGTCGTCAGTCGCTTTGTAGTCGGTCCGGGAGCCGAAGCGCCCCCCTTGCGGCCCTTCCTGCATGTAGTCCCGCCTTCAGGCGGCTCTTCGCGGCCGGCTGGCCCCCCAGGGGGAAGAAGACCGCCTGAAGGCGGGACTACATACGCGCTCGCTCCCTCCTTCGTGGCTTGGACGACAAGCCGCGAACACCCCCCTCGTCCCGATGCTCTGCGTCGGGACGGCGTGTCTTGGACGCTCCGGCGTCCTCCTCTGGCTGTCTGGAAGAGTGCCTTGTGGGGAGGGACGCCGGAGCGTCCGGGACAGCGCGTGCTCCGCTTCGGGAGCTGCGTGGGACGTGGATCGGTGCGCGAACGTGCCGGGGGATCGGGCCATCTCCGGCCCCAAGGTGCGGGAAGAAGCAGTATCCCACAGTTGTACAACTATGGGATGCCGCTCGCGAAGGCACCCAGGAGCATGGTGTGCAGTAACGGATTTGCGCAGGTTCCAGGGATGGCCCAGCCCCTCGCGGGCGGCGGAATAAAGCCCACGGCGATGCCTTGAGAGCCGTGGGGCACTCGCGGCCCCCCTCTCACCCAGCCCAGCCCCCAGCCCCCGCAGGGGGCGGCGGAACGCTGTCCGCTGGCCGGCGCCCTGACGTGGCGCTTCCGCCGCCCCATACGGGGCTGGGGGAGGGGTTTGGCGTCCGCCGTCAACCCACGGCTCTCAAGGCATCGCCGTGGGCTTTACTCCGCCGCCCCGTGCGGGGGGCTAAGCCTGTCGTGCGGTCTGGCTGGCCCGCGCAAAGCTGTTACTGCACACGATCTGCTTTCCGCTATTGACCTGTTCTTGAATCGGCGCTACAATGAGCGCGCAGATCGAGGCCCCGCACCCGGCAGCGGCGTCGTCGTGGCCATCGGGCCCAGGCGAGCATTCATGGCCCAGCGCAGAAAGCTCATCGGCGCGATCCTCAGCGAGTTGGGCGTTGTGTCCCACACCCAGCTCCAAGAGGCCCTCGAGCTACAGAAAGAGTCCAGCGTGCGCATCGGCGATGCGCTGCTGACGCTGAAGTACTGCACGCCGGGCGACATCGCGCAGGCGCTCTCCATGCAGTTCGGGCGGAAGGTGGTGGACCCCCGCACGCTCGAGATACCGCAGGAGGCGCTTGGCGCGGTGCCGAAGGCGATGGCGCGCGAGCACCATCTGATCCCCATCGCGCGGCAGGACGGGCGCCTGACCGTGGCCGTGGCCGACCCCCTGGATTTGTACGCTCTCGATCACCTGCGGTTTGCGACGAACTGCGACATAGACTACGTGATCGCGGCGAGCGACGCGATCGAGGAGGCGATCAAGCAGAAGTACGAGATCGGCGACGACACGGTGGACAACATGCTCCAGGAGTTCACCGAGAGCAACATAGACTACGCGGACAAGGATGGGGACAAGTTGCAGGAGGGGGAGGACCCAGACGACGCGCCGGTGATTCGGCTGGTGACGCTGATCATCACCGAGGCGTTGCGCTCGCGCGCGAGCGACATTCACATCGAGCCGATGATGAACCGGTTGCGCATCCGGTATCGGGTGGACGGGGTGTGCTTCGAGGTGGAGAACCCGCCGAAGAGCCTCCAGGGCTCGATCATCTCGCGTGTGAAGATCATGGCGGACATGGACGTGGCGGAGCGCCGCCGGCCGCAGGACGGGCGCATCCGCATGAAGCTGCTGGGCCGCGACATTGACCTCCGCGTCTCCGCCCTGCCCGCCAGCCACGGGCCGAGCGTGGTCCTGCGCATCCTCGACAAGCAGTCGGTCCTCCTCGGCGTGCAGGACCTCGGGTTCGGGGACGACGACTACCGGCGGTTCAAGAACATCATCAAGCGGCCCAACGGCATCGTGCTGGTCACCGGCCCCACAGGGTCGGGCAAGACGACGACGCTCTACGCCGCGCTGAACGAGTTGAACACGCCGGACCGCAAGATCATCACGGCCGAGGACCCCGTGGAGTACAGCATCGCGGGGATCAACCAGGCGGAGGTCAGGGAGCCGATTGGCATGACGTTCGGGCGCATCCTGCGCGCCATGCTGCGTCAGGCCCCCAACGTGATTCTGGTGGGCGAAATCCGCGACAAAGAGACGGCGGAGATCGCCATCCAGGCGGCCCTCACGGGACACCTCGTCTTCTCCACGCTCCACACCAACGACGCTCCCTCGGCCATCGCGCGTCTCATTGACATCGGCGTCCAGCCCTTCCTCGTCTCGTCATCCGTCCAGGCCATCATGGCCCAGCGGCTCATCCGCCGCGTGTGCGCGAGCTGCAAGGAGCCGTACGTGCCGAAGCCGCTCGAGCTGAAGCTGGTGGGCCTGAGCGAGGAGGACGTGGCGCACGTGACGCTCTACAAGGGCGCCGGGTGCGGCGACTGCAGCCACACGGGGTTCAAGGGCCGCGTGGGGATCTTCGAGCTGATGGAGATGGACACCCAGTTGCGCGACATGGCGTTCAACAAGGTCTCGACCAACCGCATCCGCGACCAGGCGGTGGCCTCGGGCATGCGGACGCTTCTGCACGACGGCGTGCGCAAGGTGCTCCAGGGGCTGACCACGATCGAAGAGGTGCTCAGCACGGTCGCCGGGGACATTCTGGCCCAGCTCAGCTAGCCCGCACTCCGCGCCAGCCGTGGCACGTGGCCGCTCCCGCATCGCGTGAGGCGCGGGGGCAAGGGTTACCGAAGGGTCGCGAACCAGGAACAAGCATGCCCGCCGAAGTCAACCGCCTTCTCCAGTTCGTCGTGGACCGCAGCGCGTCGGACCTTCACATGTGCGTGGGGCGGCCGCCCACGGTGCGCCTCCACGGGCGCCTGCACAAGCTCGACACCACCCCGCTGACGCCCGAGGACACGGTGGCCTTCATGAAGTCCATCACGTCCGACCGCCACCAGCAGGAGCTTCAGGAGGTTGGCACGACCGACTTCGGCTTCGCCTTCCTCGATCAGGCCCGGTTCCGCGTGTGCGCCTACCACCAGAAGGGCCACGTCGGCATCTCCCTCCGCCTCATCCCCAACACGCTCCTGACCTTCGAGCAGATCGGCCTGCCGCACCACATCAAGGAACTCCTCACCAGGCCCCGCGGACTCATCCTGGTCACCGGCCCCACAGGGTCGGGCAAGACCACCACGCAGGCCACGATGGTGAACTTCATCAACGAGAACATGGACCACCACATCGTGACCGTCGAGGACCCCATCGAGTACTACCACGAGCACAAGAAGAGCATCATCACCCAGCGCGAGATCGGGGTGGACGTGCCGAGCTTCAAGGAGGGCGTGCGCCGCGCCCTGCGCATGGACCCCGACGTCATCCTCGTGGGCGAGATGCGCGACCTGGAGACCATGGCCGCCGCCATCACCGCCGCCGAGACCGGCCACATCGTCTTCGCCACGCTCCACACCACGGGCTCCGCACGCACCGTCAACCGCATCATTGATGCCTACCCCACCACGCAGCAGGGCATGGTCCGCGCCCAGCTCGCCGTCTCGATCCTCGCCGTCCTCTCCCAGGTCCTCCTCCCGCGCGTCGGCGGCCAGGGGCGCGTGGCAGGCTTCGAGGTCATGGTGATGACCGACGCCATCGCCAACCTGATCCGCGAGAACAAGGTGGAGCGCATCGACTCGGAGATCCAGACCGGGCGCTCGAAGGGCATGGTCCTCCTCGACGACTTCCTGTTCTACGAACTCTTCGCCAAGGGGGTCATTGACTACAAGACGATGATCACCTCGGCCCAGCGCCCCGAGGACCTCCAGAAGAAATACAAGGAGCGCAGCCAGTGATCCCCGAGACCGAGACCACCACGACGACCCGCCGCACGCGGCACCGCCGCAG
>JBFYZE010000392.1:0-5203 GCA_041309665.1 Gemmatimonadales bacterium
GCGCGTCCTCCACGATGAGGATCCGGATCTCCTGGACGGCGGTGGGATGGGGGGTCACGGGCGTGGCCGGGGTGGGGGGTTGGGGTGCCGCCGGGGGGCGTCTGCTTCGGTGAGCATGCCAGAGTGGCGGCGGGGCTCCGGCCGGGCAAGGGAGCGCGGGAGACCGTGCCGCGTCCGGCCGGGCGCGTGGGTCGTAGCGCACCGGCGCCGCTCAGGCATGGTGTTCCACCGCATCCGCATCCGCGTCCCAAGGGTGAGCGTCCGCCGATGGCGACCGATCCGCCGGAGGAGGCCATGCGCCCGAGGCCACGACCCCTTCGAGGGCGTCCACCACGGCGGGGTCGAAGTGCCGTCCCCGGTCCACGGCGATGCGCTCGAGGGCGGCGGTGGCGGGAAGGGCGGGCTTGTACGGGCGGCGGTTCGTGAGGGCGTCGAACGCGTCGGCCACGGCCACGATCCTCCCGCAGAGGGGGATCTGGTCTCCACGGAGTCCGCAGTAGCCGCTGCCGTCCCACCGCTCGTGATGGGTCTGGGCGATCTCCCGGGCCATCTCCAGGAGGGGGAACGTGCCCCCCGAGAGGATGCGGGCGCCGATGTCCACGTGGGAGCGCATCGCCGAGCGCTCCGCCGGCGTGAGGGGCCCGCTCTTCAGGAGGATGGCGTCGGGGATTCCGATCTTCCCGATGTCGTGGAGCGGCGCCGCCTGCCGGATGAGGCTGGCCTCCGCCGGCGCGCAACCCATGCGCGACGCGATGAGGCCGGAGAGCCGCCCCACCCGCTGGGCGTGGTGGCCGGTCTCGTCGTCGCGGAACTCGGCGGCCAGGGCCAACCGCTCCAGGATCTGGTCCTGGGCGTGGGCGAGGTCGGCGGTGCGCTCCCGCACCCGCTCCTCCAGGCGCTCGTTCTGCTCGCGCAGGTGGAGGTGGAGGACCCGGGCCTCCAGGAGGTTGCGGATGCGCAGCAACATCTCGGTGGACTCGAAGGGCTTGGTGACGAAGTCGCGCGCTCCCGCCTCCAGCGCCCGGACCTTCACCGCCTCGTCCAGGTCGCCGGTGAGGACGAGCACGGGCAGATAGCCGTCCCGGGCGAGGCGCCCGTGGAGCGCTCGCAGGACCTGGAACCCGTCCAGGGAGGGCATGTGCAGATCGAGCAGGAGGAGGTCGGGCCTCACCTCGTCGAAGCGGGTCAGCGCCGCCTCGGGGTCGCGCTCGGTGGCGACGTGCCGATAACCTCCCCGATCCAGGACGCGGCGCACGGCGTCGAGGTTGGCCTCCTCGTCGTCCACGACGAGGATGGTGGCATCCCTGACGGCCCGGCACTCCGGCCACAGCGTTTCCAGCATGCATTCCCCCCGGCGGCCCCAGGCCGCGCGGCGACGGGAGGCTCAGGCCCCCGCCAGGGTGTTGCGTTCGATGAGGAGCGTCCGCAGCGCCACCGCGTCGCGCAGCGCCAGACGCAGGAACTCCGATTCCACCGGCTTGGTCAGGTACGTGCGCGCGCCGTGCTCGATGCATTCGATCGCCACCTCGGGAGCGTCGAGTCCGGTGAGCATGATCACGGCCATCTCCGGGTCGCGTGCCAGCGCCCACCCCAGGAACTCCACCCCCTGCATGCGCGGGAGCTCGATGTCCAGGAGGCAGGCGTGGAAGCGCTCGGCGGCCATCCATTGGTCGGCGTCCTCGGCGGAGGCCGCCACGCGCACCGAGTACCCGAGTCGCGCGAGGAGGCGGGTGAGCGACGTGCGCACCTCCCGGTCGTCGTCCACGACCAGGATCCTCGCCCTGGGGTCGGCGGAGGCCAGGACCGCCCGCCAGCCATGGCGCGCCGGCGCGCGCTCTCCATCGCGGGATCTCATGGCATGGCTCCCGGGCCGCGCACGCTCTCCATGCTCTCCATCTTCCATAGCTCCAGCAGGGTGCGGTTCACCTGCGCCGAGATCATGCGGTCCAGGGAGCCCTGGGGGTCGGGGCTCTCGGCCAGCTCCTCGCGGCTCTGGCGCGTGGCCCAGCCCATGAGCCCTCCGGCGGCCAGCGCCGCCGCCGAGACCACGGCCACGCCCAGGGCGCGGCGGGACCGACGGCGGGCAACACGCCGGCGGACCGCCTGGCGCGCCCTGGCCGTTTCCGCCTCCTCCACGGTCTTCAGCCTGGGGCCGCCGCCGAGCCCGCGCCCCGAGCCCGTGCGCGTGGGCCCACCCGGGAACGTCCCCTGGATCCTCATGCTCGGCGCGCTCCTCCCACCTGCACCGGGTGCCGCACTCCCCACGGTGCGTCCTGCAGCACCACCTGATGGCCCGTGCGATGCTCCAGGTCGAAGACCAGAGGGCCCTGGAGGTTGGCGGTGGCCGTCTGCCCCGGCTCCCGGGGGAGGGTGACGATGGTCAGCACGAGGAGGCTCTCGGGGCTGGGCGCCCTGGGCGCGACCAGGGCCGAGGGCGCGAGCTCGATGACGTATCCCTGCACCGCCGGGAACGGATCGAGGAGGAGGAAGGTGAGGGCCTCGAAGTCCAGCGACTGGAGCCAGAACAGGCCGCTCTGGCGCGCGGGGACGAGGGCGAAGGAGCGTGCCTCGGGGAATCCCTGGATCCCCCGCGGGAAGGCGAAGATCTGACTGACGGGCAGCGAGAGCGTGCCGAGGAGCGCCGAGTTCACCGGCACCTCTTCAGGCACCTGGAGGGCGGCGGCGGCTGCGTTCATCGGAGATAGTCCGCGAGGGTCAGGGTGAGGATCTTGCTGTTGGCGAGCATGGCCGCCTCCAGGGCGCCCTGGCGCTCCACCAGGCGCGTCACCGCCTCGGTGAGATCCGCCTCCTCCAACGTGGAGCGGAACGTCTGGAGGTTCACTTCCAGCGAGTCGAGGTTGGCCAGGGCCACATCCATCTGGCTCATGCGCGCGCCCAGGTCTCCCACCAGGCTCTGAACCTTGTCGTAAGCCCCGTCCAGGCCGTACATGGCCGAGCGGATCCCGTCGGGGTCGTTGGCCGAGAGGGCGTCTGCGAGGGCGCGGAGCTGGTCCACGGCCCCGGTGTCCACGAAGATCTCCTGGGCCGAGTGAGTCGTCACCAGGGAGCGGCGGGGGCCGGCCTCGATCCTCGTTTCCCCCGCTGGGGGCCGTGCGGGATCCAGGGCCCCCTCCCGGAAGGGGGGCTGGTCGGCGTAGTCGCCTCCGAACAGGTAGGCTCCGGCGAAGCGGGTGTTGGCGAGGTCCTGGGCGAACGTGACCAGCCCCGCCACCACCTTGGCCGCCGCCCCCCGGGTGGTGCCCGTGGCCGTGGCGCCGGCCTCGGACATGGCCAACTCCTTGGCGCGGATGAGCGCCTCACCGAGCTGGTCCATCACCGAGTCCTCCAGCTCCAGCCGGGAGCCGGCTCCTTCCAGATTGCGCCGGTACTGCTCCAGGGCGCGTAGCCCGCTGGAAGACCGCATGACGCCGGCCGCTGCGACAGGGTCGTCGGAGGGGCGCGTCACGCGCAGCCCGGTGGACGCCTCGCGGCGCGCTGCGTCCAGGGCGCGCATCTGGGCCTGGTAGCCCGTCAGCGCGTCCTGGGTGAGGGTGCTGTTGGTGATCCTCAAGGAAAAACCCCTACAAGAGATCGGGTGGGTTCCGCGTTGACGCGCCACGGGCCGGGGGTACGATTGGAAGTATCGGGCACCCCAACCCATTCTTGAGCCCCGGCCATGGCCACGATCCTGTGCGTGGACGACGAAGCGGCGGCCCTCCTGATCCTCGAGGACGCGCTCACGCGGGCCGGCCACCGGGCCGTCGGGGTCCACAACGTGCCGGCGGCGCTGATCGTGCTGGCGCGGGGTGGGGTGGACCTCGTCATCTCCGACTACCGCATGCCCGGCGCCACGGGGCTGGAGTTCCTCGAGGCGCTGGAGCGGGAGGGGATGGACGTCCCCCTCATCATGGTCACCGGGCACGCCTCCATCGAGCACGCCGTGGCCTCCATCAAGGCCGGGGCGGTCGACTACATCACCAAGCCGGTGCGGGCGCAGCAGCTGGAGCTCGCGGTGGACCAGGCGTTGGAGTTCGCCCGCCTGCGCCGGGAGAACGCCCAGCTCCGGGAGGAGATCACCCACTTCCGCTCGACCCGGGAGATCGTCGGCGAGGACTCGTCGCTCAGGCGCATCTTCGAGACGGTGCGCATGGTGGCACCCACCCGCGCCACCGTCCTCCTCCAGGGCGAGTCGGGTACGGGCAAGGAGCTCCTGGCCCGTACCGTCCACAACCTGAGCGAGCGCCGCGACGGCCCATTCATCTCGCTGAACTGCGCCGCCCTCCCGGAGAACCTGGTGGAGAGCACGCTCTTCGGGCACGAGAAGGGGGCCTTCACCGGGGCGGTCAAGCAGGTGAAGGGCGCGTTCGAGCGGGCCCACCGCGGCACGCTGCTCCTGGACGAGGTGTCGGAGATGCGCCTCGACCTCCAGGCCAAGCTCCTGCGGGTGCTCCAGGAGCAGGAGTTCGAGAGGGTGGGGGGCACCACCCCGGTGCGGGTGGACGTGCGCGTGGTGGCCACCACCAACCGGGACCTGGCGGCAAACGCCGCGGCGGGGGAGTTCCGCGAGGATCTCTACTACCGTCTCGCGGTGGTCCCCATCCGGGTTCCGCCCCTCCGGGAGCGGCTGGAGGACATCCCCCTCCTCGCGCAGCACTTCGCCAGCCGCGCCGCCCGGGACATGGGGCGCGACGCGCCCGCGGTGACGCCCGAGTGCATCCAGATGCTCCGGGAGCGCCCCTGGCCGGGGAACGTGCGTGAGCTGGCCCACGCGGTGGAGCGCGCGGTGATCCTCACCCCGGCCGGCCCCCTCTCCCCCGAGTCCTTCGACGGGGCGCGCTTCGGGCTGGCCGTGGGGCCGGCGCGGCCGGGGGCCGACGCGGGGTCCGCGGGCGCCGGCACGGCTCGGGTCCGGGCCACTCCATGGCGTGGCGCCGGCGAGGAGCTGGACACGCTGAACCTGGAGGAGATGGAGGCCGTCCTCATCCAGCGGGCGCTGGAGGCCACCGGGAACAACCGCACCCGGGCGGCCGAGCTCCTGGGGATCAGCGTGCGCACGCTGCGCAACAAGCTGAACGGTCCCGACTAGTGGACTGTAACACGTGAGCGTTAAGCGACGTTGATCCGTCGTGTGGGGTCGTCGTATTGCCACTTGATGGGCCGCGGGTCGTCGTTGTAGCGACGGATGTAGGCCATGATGCGGCGG
>JBFYZE010000393.1:0-5910 GCA_041309665.1 Gemmatimonadales bacterium
GTGCGGCGACCACCCCACCCAGACCGGGCTCATCGACTACGAGCTCTTCTGCGGCATCACGCGCGTCCCGGAGGGCGGGCCCCCGGTTCCGGAGCTGGAGCCCGCGCGCGTGCTCCGGCTCCTCGGCGGGGAAGCGCCCCCCACCCTGGTGGATGTGCGGGAGCGGTGGGAATGGGAGGTGGGGAGCCTGGGGAACAGGGGCGCCCTCCTCCTGCCGTTGGGTGAGCTTCCCGACCGGATGGCCGAGATCCCCAGGACCCGATCCGTCGTGCTCTATTGCAGGAGCGGTCAGCGCAGCCGCACTGCGGCCCACCGCCTCCTCGAGGCCGGATATGCGGAGGTGTACAACCTCCAGGGGGGGCTCCTGGCGTGGGCCAGGGACGTGGACCCCGGCGTGGACGTGGTGTGACGGGGGCACCCCGGCCGAGGGTGGTGGTGGCGGGGGCGGGCTTCGGCGGCCTCTGGGTGGCACGGACCCTGGCCGGGAGGAACGCCGACGTCGTCCTCGTGGACCGCAACAACTACCACACCTTCTTCCCCCTCCTCTACCAGGTCGCCGCCGCCGAGCTCTCGCCCACCGATATCGCCTATCCCGTGCGCTCCATCTTCCGCTCCGCGCGGAACGTGGCGGTGCGCATGGCCACGGTGACCGGGCTGGACGCAGCGGCCAGGGTCGTCCTCACGTCCACCGGGCCGGTGGCGTACGACGCCCTGGTCCTGGCCCTGGGGAGCGAGCCCCACTTCTTCGGCGTCGCGGGCGCCGCGGAGCACGCGTTCCCGCTCAGGTGGATGGACGACGCCATCCCCCTCCGCCACCACATCCTCACCCGCTTCGAGGCCGCGGCCGCCACGGGGGATCCGGCGGAGCGGAGGCGCCTCCTGACCGTGGCGGTGGTCGGGGGAGGGCCCACCGGGGTGGAGTTCTCCGGCGCCCTGGCCGAGCTGATCCATGGGCCCCTCCTCAAGGACTACCCCGGGATCCGCCGTGAGGAGGTGGCAGTGGTCCTCCTGGAGGCCGGGGAGCGCCTCCTCGCCGGGATGCCCCCCCAGCTCGGCGCCTACGCCGCCGACAGACTGCGCGGACGGAGGGTGCAGATCCGGGCCGGGGTGCGGGTGGAGTCCGTGGGGCCGGGGTGGCTGAGGCTGGCCGGAGGGGAGATCGTCCCCACCGACACGGTAGTGTGGACCGCGGGGATCCAGGGCGACCCGGCGCTCCGCAGCTGGGGGCTCCCGTTGGGGCGGGGCGGCCGCATCCAGGTCGACCCGGGTCTGCGCGTCCCCGGCCACCCGGAGATCTACGTGGTCGGGGACCTGGCCTACCGGGAGGATGCCCGGGGACACCCCTTCCCCCAGGTGGCCCAGGTCGCCATCCAGCAGGGCCGTTACGTGGGGAAGGCGATCCTCCGCCACGGGCCAGGGAACGTCGCGCCTCCGTTCCGCTACGTCGATCCGGGGATGCTGGCCGTCATCGGCAGGAACTCCGCCGTCGCCCACGTGTTCGGGGGGGCGTTCCGGGGGCTCCCGGCCTGGCTCCTGTGGCTGGGGATCCACCTGGTGTGGCTCATCGGGTTCCGCAACCGCGCCCTCGTCCTCCTCAACTGGGCGTGGAACTACCTGTCGTTCGGGCGCTCGGTGCGCCTCATCCTCCCGGGGGCGCGCTCCGGGGACTGACGGCCCGCCTCCCCGTCATGGGTGCTCCCCCTCCCGCTTGGGCATCTGGGCAGTGGCGTCCGGAGCGGCGGGGTGCCGCTTCAGTACCTGGCCAGATCCACCAGCGCCCGCACCACGTCCGGGGTCTGGGGGAGGGTGACCTCCTCCAGGTCCGGGGCATAGGCCACCCAGGTGTCCTTGGACGCCACCCTGCGCACCGGCCCGTCCAGCCACGGGAAGAGCTCGTCGGCGGCTCGGGCGGCGATCTCCGAGCCGATCCCCCACGACAGGGAGTCCTCGTGGACGACGAGGAGCTTGCCCGTCTTCTTCACCGACGCCGCGATGCGCTCCATGTCGAGGGGCTGCACCGTGCGCAGGTCGATGACCTCCGCCTCGATGCCCTTCTGCTCGGCGACGATCTTCGCCGCGTCCAGACTCCGCTTCACGAGTGCGCCCACCGTGACCAGCGTCACGTCCGATCCTTCCCTCAGCACCTTGGCCTTCCCGAACGGGATCATGAAGTCGGGTCCCGGATCGCGCCCCTTGTTGTACACCTGGCGGTAGAGGTGCTTGTGCTCGAGGAAGAGCACCGGATCGTGGCAGCGGATGGCCGTGCGCAGGAGGCCGTTGGCGTCCTCGGCGGTGGAGGGGAGGACCACCCGCAGCCCCGGGCAGTGGGCGAAGATGGACTCGCCCGTCTGGGAGTGGTAGATGCCGCCGCCCTTCAGGTACCCCCCGTAGGTGACCCGGATGACCACCGGCGCGGCGAACGTCCCGTTCGAGCGGTAGCGCATGGTGGCCAGCTCGTCGCGGATCTGCATCATGGCCGGCCAGATGTAGTCGAAGAACTGGATCTCCACGACGGGCTTCATGCCGCGCAGCGCCATCCCCACCGCGCGCCCCACGATGTTGGCCTCGGCCAGGGGTGAGTTGTAGACGCGGTGGGACCCGAAGCGGGCCTGGAGCCCGTGGGTCACCTTGAACACGCCGCCCTTCCCCTTCACCTCGGCCAGCGCGCCCTCCCTGGACGCGTCGGCCACGTCCTCGCCGAAGACCACGACGCGCGGGTCCCGCTCCAGCTCGTCGCGCATGCACGCGTTGAGCAGGTCCACCATCGTGAGGGAGCGATCGTCGCGGTACGCCGGCGCGTCCTCGGTGTCGAAGTCCGGTCCGGTGGGGTCCACGTCCTCGGAGTAGAGATGGCGGAGCACCGTGTCCGGCGCCGGCTGGGGGTAGGTGAGGGCCTCGTCCGCCGCCTCACCCACCTCGCGCTCCACGTCCGCCTCCAGGGCGTCCAGCGCCTCCGCGGTGGCGATCCCCCGCTCGAGCAGGAGCGCCCGCGTCCGCTTCAGCGGGTCCCGGGCGTCCTGCGCGGCCAGCTCCTCGTCGGTGCGGTACATCCGCTCGTCGTCGGACATGGAGTGGCTGTAGGGGCGCACGCAGTGTGCGTGCAGGAAGGCCGGGCCCTTCCGCTCCCGGACCCAGCGCACCACCTCGCCGGCGGCGCGGTAGGTGTCCGCCACGTCGGTGCCGTCGCACTCCACCACGTGGAGCCCGGGGAAGCCGGCCACGAGCTTCGAGATGCTCCCGCCCGCCGTCTGCACCTCCACGGGAACCGAGATGGCGTACCCGTTGTCCTCCACGACGTAGAGCACGGGGAGCGCGAGGTTGCACGCGCTGTTCAACGACTCCCAGAACTCGCCCTCCGAGGTGGTTCCGTCCCCGGTCGTCACCACCACGATCTCGTCGTCCTCGAACCGAGCGACGGCTGCGCGGAGGGACGGGTCCTGCGTGACGCGGAGGCTGGCCTCGGCGGCACCCACCGCCTGGAGGAACTGGGTCCCGGTGGGGGCCGACGTGCAGGCGATGTTGCGGCGCGCGTCCGCCCAGTGCGCGGGCATCTGCCGGCCGCCGGAAGCCGGATCGGCCTCGGCGCCCATGGACTGGAGAAGGTGCTCCAGGGGAGTCTGCCCCAGGGCGAGGGTGAAGGCCCGGTCCCGGTAGTAGAGGAAGAACCAGTCGTGGGCCGGGATGCAGTGCTCGGCGACGGCCACGCCGATGGCCTCGTGCCCCGCGCTCGAGATCTGGAAGAAGATCTTGTTCTGGCGCTTGAGGCTCATCTCCCGGTCGTCGATGCGCCGGGAGGTCACCATGGTGCGGTAGAAGCGCAGGAGCTGGGCCGGGCTCAGCTCCTGGGCGTTCGCCTCTGTGGAGATCTCAAGGTCTTCGGTCGCCATGGGAGCCTGGGCAGGGAGGATGGACGGTCTGGAAAGATAGGCCGTGCCGCGGGCGGGTCCACAAGGACGCTAGCCTAGCCGCAACTCCTCCGCGAGCGCCGCCGGGTCGCCCACCGGGGGGCGGCATGCGTACCCCCGGCAGACGTACGCGGTGGCCGCCCCGCGCCACTGGGTTTTCCCCTCCAGCAAGGGCACCCCGGCGCTCGCCGCGCCCTCCTCCCGCCCTGTCACCGTGCGGTTCCTGTGGAAGGGCGTGAGCGCCGCTGCCACCAGCGCGCGGGTGCCGGCCTCGCCGCGGGGCCCTACGACGACCACCTCCACGGGGGGTGCATGGAGCCGGTCCAGCACCCCCAGCAGCCTCCCGAACGCCGTGGGGTAGCGGGCCATGACCTCCGCCTCCCTGGCCACGGCGCGCCGCGCGGCCTCGGTGTACCGTGCCTCGCCGAAGAGGTGCCCGGCCCGGGCCAGGAGCTCGGCGGCGAGGGAGTTCCCCGAAGGGGTCGCGTTGTCCATGGGGTCCCGCGGGCGCAGGAAGAGCGACTGCGCGTCATGCTCCGTGTCGTGGAAGAGACCCGCGTCCGGGTCCCAGAACCCCTGCAGGACACGCTGGCAGCACCAGCGCGCGTCCTCGAGCCACCTCGGCTCCAGCGTCGCCTCGTGCAGGGAGAGGAAGGCGTTGCCCACCGATCCGTAGTCCTCCAGGAAGCCTCCGATCTTCGCGGTCCCGTCCTTCCACGCGTGGAGCAGCGTCCCGTCGCGGCGCATCTCCCGCAGGAGGAACTCCCCGCCCGAGCGGGCGGCGGCCAGGAAGTCGTCGCGGCCCGCCGCGCCGCCCGCCTCGGCCAGCGCGCGGAGCGCCAGCCCGTTCCATCCCGCCAGCACCTTCTCGTCGCGGAACGGAGGAGGGCGGTGGGATCGCGCCTCCCGCAGGCGCGCCCGGGCTGCCGCGATGCGCGGCCGGGCCTCCCCCGGGTCCACGCCGAGGCTCCGCGCCGCGGCGTCGAGCCCGTGGGGGAGCCAGAGGATGTTCCTCCCGTCGAAGTTGCCCTCCGGCGTCACGTCCCAGAGGCGCTGGAAGCGCGCGCCCTCCCCGGCTCCCAGAACCGCCTCCACCTCCGAGGGGGTCCAAACGTAGAACCGCCCCTCCTCCCCCTCCGAGTCGGCATCCCTGGCCGAGTAGAACCCCCCCTGCGGCGACCGGAGGTCGGCCAGGATGTAGTCGAGGGTGTCCTCGGCCACCTCCCGAAGGTCGCCCTCCCCGGTGAGGCGCCAGGCGTCCAGGTAGGCCTGGGCCAGGAGGGCGTTGTCGTAGAGCATCTTCTCGAAGTGGGGGACGAGCCACCGGTCGTCCACCGAGTAGCGGTGGAAGCCCCCGCCCAGGTGGTCACGGATCCCTCCGTCGGCCATGCGGCGCAGGGTGGTGAGGGCCATGTCCAGGGCCTGGGCGTCCCCCGTGCGGGCGTGCTGGCGCAGCAGCACGTCCAGCGTCACCGGCTGGGGGAACTTGGGTGCTCGGCCGAAGCCGCCGTGGGCGGGATCGTACTGGCGCGCCAGGACCTCCACGGCCTGGTCCAGGAGCCCGGTGCCGGGCTCGGCGCTCCCGTCGTCCACCTCCGCCGCCTGGGCGCGGCGGAGCACGTCCACGATCTCCCGGGAGCCCTTCTCCACGTCGGCGCGCCGGTCCCGGAACGCGTCCGCGGCGGCGCCGAGCACCTGGCGGAACGACGGGAGCCCGTGGCGGGGGGTGGGCGGAAAGTAGGTGCCGCCGTAGAACGGGGTGGCTTCCGGGGTCAGGAACACGGTGAGGGGCCACCCGCCCGACCCGGTCATGGCCTGGACCGCCCGCATGTACACCTGGTCCACGTCCGGGCGCTCCTCCCGGTCCACCTTCACGCACACGAACAGGCGGTTCATGACCTCGGCCAGCGCCGGGTCCTCGAAGGACTCGCGCTCCATCACGTGGCACCAGTGGCATGCCGAGTACCCGATGGAGAGGAGGATGGGCCGGTCCTCCCGCCTCGCG
>JBFYZE010000394.1:0-5678 GCA_041309665.1 Gemmatimonadales bacterium
GAGCGCTTCGCCGAGATGTCGGAGATGTACGGCACGAAGATCGTGATCAAGGACGGCGTGGGCGTCTGGGAGGCGCCGTGAGCGTCCAGGCACCAGGGAGGAGAGACCGATGACACCGAGAGCGCTGTTCCACCGGGTCCCGTTGTCGGTGCTGACGGGTCTCTTCGCCTTCTGCATGGGCCCGCTCACGGCCGGCCTCCATGCCCAGCCGACGCCGGCCGTCATGGAGGCCGGCCGACCCTCCACACGGGAGTCTGACTTCAGGTTCGAGATCTCCATCCCGCCCTCGGTGCTCGACGAGACGGTGACAGGGCGGATGTTCGTCGTCATCTCCCGGAACAACGACGTGATCCCGCGCTACGGGGAGCGTGCCGTACGCTTCCAGGCCGGGCGGACCGGCGTCCCCTTCTTCGGCGTGGACGTGGAGAACCTGAGCCCGGGCGAGCCCGCGGTCATCGACGTGAATACGCTGGGCTCTCCCCTCGAGAGCCTCCTGGAGCTTCCCCCCGGCGACTACTACATCCAGGCCGTCTTCAACCGGTACACGGAGTTCAAGCGCTCCGACGGGCACACGGTCTGGATGCACGACGACCAGTGGGAAGGCCAGAACTGGAAGACGTCTCCCGGCAACATCTACAGCGACGTGCGGCGGGTGCACATCGACCCTTCGGCCGCCGACACGATCCGGGTCGAGGTGACCAACGTCATTCCTCCCGTCGAGATCCCACCCGACTCGAAGTACGTGAAGCGCTTCAAGATCCGGAGCAAGATCCTGTCCGAGTTCTGGGGCCGGCCCATCTACCTCGGCATGGTGGTCCTGCTGCCGAAGGGGTACGACGAGCATCCCGACGTGCGGTATCCCGTCGTGTACAGCCAAGGGCATTTCTCCCTGGCCGCACCCTTCGGATTCGAGAGCGGGACGAGCACGTTCCGTGAGGAGTGGCTGGGGCCCGACTTCCCCAGGTTCATCGCCGTCACGCTGCAGCACCCCTGCCCGTACTTCGACGACTCCTACGGCGTGGACTCACCGAGCGTGGGGCCCTACGGGACGGCGATCCACCAGGAGCTCATCCCCGAGCTCGAGCGCCGCTTCCGGACCATCCCCGAGGCCTACGCGCGGGTCCTCACCGGGGGATCCACCGGAGGCTGGATCTCGTTCGCGCACCAGGTCTACTACCCCGACTTCTACGGCGGCACCTGGTCCTTCGCGCCCGATCCCCTGGACTTCAGGAACGTGGAAGGCATCGACATCTACGAGGACGTGAACGCCTTCTACAAGGTGCACGAGTGGCGCACCGTCCCCACGCCCAACAGCCGCGTTCCCGAGACGGGCGAGATCAACCTGACGTCGGAGCAGCGCAACCGCTTCGAGCTGGTGAGCGGCACGAAGGGCCGGTCGGGGGAGCAGATCGACATCTGGTCCGCCGTGTTCGGCCCCCTCGGCGAGGACGGGTACTTCGCGCCGCTGTTCGACAAGCGCACCGGAGAGATCGACCCTGAGGTGGCCCTGGCGTGGAAGGAGAACTACGACATCCGGCACTACCTGGAGACCAACTGGCCCACCATCGGTCCGAAGCTGGTCGGGAAGCTCCACCTCTTCGCCGGAACGATGGACAACTACTACCTGGACGTCGGCGTGAAGCACACCGAGGCGTTCCTGGAGTCGACCACGGACCCCTACTACGCGGGAACGGTCACCTACGGCGCGCACGGCGGCCACAGCTGGCGACCCATGACCAGCGCCCAGCTCCTGCGCCTCATGGCCCAGCACATCATGGGGAACCAACCTGCCGGCACGAAGGTGGACTGGACGTACTGAGCAGGTCACGACAGGAGACGGGGCATCATGAAGAGGCGTGCGGTCGTTGCGGGCCTGGCCCTCCTCGGGCTCTTCCCTTCCCAGGGCCTCCAGGCCCAGACCCGGAGCTGGCTCCCGGATCCGGCCCAGGAAGAGGCCTTCATGCAGGTGCTCCACTCCATCTCCAGCCACGACATCCTCGGGTACGTGGAGGAGCTGGCATCGCCCAGGTACGCAGGGCGGCTCTCGGGCACCCCCGGCTACATGGGGGCGGCCCGGTGGGTGGCGGACCTCCTGGCCGGGTGGGGGATCCGGCCCGCCGGGGACGACGGCACCTGGTTCCAGTGGTTCGACATGCCGCACAGCGTGGTGCACGACCCCGGCGCGCTGTCGGTGGAGATGGGGTCCGGAGACGACCGCATGGTCCTCGACTACTCCTTCCCCGACGACTACTACCCCGGCTCCAACTCGGACGCGGGCACGGTCACGGGCGAGGTCGTCTACGTCGGGCATGGCATCACGGCCCCCGAGCTGGGCTACGACGACTACGCCGGTGTGGACGTGCGCGGGAAGATCGTGGTCATCGACGCCGGCGTGCCCTACGTGGGCAACAACCAGGACACCACCGTGGCCTGGGTCCCCTACAGCTACCACCAGTTCAAGCTGGACAACGCCGCCCGGCATGGGGCCGCGGGCCTGCTGTACATCGGGAAGACGGCCAACCCCAACACCTCGTTCAACCGGGGCCTGGTCTACTGCCACATCGATGCCCACGTGGCGGACCACCTGTTCCACGGCACGGGGACGACGCACCAGGCCGTCGTCGAGAAGATGCAGGCCGGTCTGGGCCCGTCCTCCATGGCGCTGGGCAAGAGCGCCACGATCACGGCCCACGCCGAGCGTCATCCCGAGGGGCGAGCGGCCAACGTAGTGGGAATCCTCGAGGGTTCCGACCCGGTCCTGAAGGACGAGGTCATCGTCGTGGGCGGCCACCTGGACCACGTGGGCTGGCTGGGTGAGCTCTTCCCCGGCGCCCTGGACAACGCGTCGGGCGTGGCCGACATCCTCGGGGCCGCCAAGGCGCTGGCAGCGTCTCCGGTCCGCCCGGCCCGCTCCATCCTCTTCCTCTTCATCGGAGGCGAGGAGTCGGGCCTCCTGGGAAGCACCCACTACACCCTCCACCCCATCTTCCCCAAGGAGAAGACGGTGGTCTTCTTCAACCTGGACATGGTGGGGCACGGCACGGGCCTGTCGGTGGGCGGTGGCCTCACCTACCCAGACGTGTACCGGCACTTCGAGGCCGCCAACGCCGCCTACCTCCACCGGCCTCTGCGGGCCTCCGAGTCACGCCCCTCGGTGGGGCGGCCGCGCAGCGACTCGGTCATCTTCCAGCGCGCCGGCTTCCGGACCATGAGCTTCGGCACCACGGGACAGATCCAGGGGATGAGCACGTACTACCACGACCCGCGCGACACGCCCGACACCCTGACGCCGGAGATCATGGAGGACGTGGCCAAGCTCATGTTCGTAGGTTTGACCGGGTTGGCCAACGACCGGGGGGTGGGGCGCTGAGGGATACCGGTCCGGATCGCCGCCGTGGGATGCCTCCCCGGGGATCACCCCAGGGTAGAAGAGGAAGGCCCCACCGGGGCGACCGGTGGCCAGGAGCCGAGTCTCTATAGCTCTCCCAAGAGGTACGCCACCGCCTCGTCCGCCGAGTACTCCAGGCGCCGGATCCGGAGCTGGAGGTCCCGCACCGGGGTCGTGTCCCCCAAAGTGACCAGGGCCAGCTCCCCGCACTGGCCAACACCGCACGTGGCAAGGAGTCCGTTGCAGAGGCAGAGGGAGCCCTCGGTACGCCACGCCGCTCCGCCCATCTTCCGGAAGAGCTCGGGGTCACTGGCAGGGCAGAGGCCCACGATCCGGCCGTCCCGGGGCCGCCAACCCCTGAGGTAGCCCACGTCGCAGACCCGGGGCCGGCCCGCGTAGGTGGCCGGGTCGCCCATGGTCCCCGGGACCCGGGCCACCCGGAACGGGAAGCCGCTGGGAGATGCGTTGGCCGAAGCCACCACCTCGATCTGCCGCTGCCACACCTGGCGCAGCACCCTCTTGCGCAGACTCGGCTCCATCCCGGACTCGTTGCAGAGGGCGAAGAGCGTCCCCACCTGGCGCCGCAGTCTTTGGCCCGGCGAGACCTTGGGATCGGGGGGATGGCCCCGTCCCCCCGCCACCCAGAATGGGAGGCCCACGGCCGCCACCGCGTCCAGGTCCGCCTCGTCCTCCGGTCCGTAGACGTAGTTGCCCTGGTTGTCCTTGAGCCGGTTCCTCGGTGGGGCGTTGTGGCCTCCGGCCACCGGACTCTCCACCACGAAACCCTCAGGACGCGTCACCGGGTTGCCCGCCAGGGCCTCGGCCTGGAGGTGCGAGCTCACGATGGCCAAGAAGGCCGGCCGCGGAGGTGGAGGGAGGTTCGGGCCCACCAGATCCCTGGGATCGAAGCGGATGCGGTGCTCCCCCCGGGGCACCGTAGCCACCTGGACCGGCAACTCGACCGCGCGGTTCCGGGCCAGGTCGTCGAGGATGGCGGGGATCTCCCCTGGGTCACCAGCACCCATGACCACCCAGTCCACACCGGCCAGCATGCCACCGTACAGTCCATAGAGGAGCACCCGCTCGATCTTGCGCAGGAAGTTGATTCCCACCGGCCGGTCGGGGGCCGCGAGCTTGGCGCGCCACACGTGGGAGAAGGTGGCCAGCATCGTGAAGATCTGGACGTCCCGTGGCGGCGTGGGACCGGCCAGGGAGAAGCCCTTGAGCCGCTCGCCGAGGGCCGCGCCCCCTTCCACGTAGTACCGTCGGTAGAGCAGCTCGACGTCGTCCGCCAGGGCCGGGACCTTCGCCCGAAAGGCATCGAACGCACGGCCGACGACATCACCCGCGTCGCCCAACTGGAGGAGCCGCGCGTAGACATCCGTCAGGCCCGTGCCGGACAGGCTTCCGGAGAGGCGCCCCGAGACGTGGCGGGCCACGGTGGAGACCAGATCGACGTTGGAGATATCGACGCCCATGCCGCCCACGAGGATGTCGAGGTCCAGTAAGGACTGCGGCATGGTGCGCAGGGCCATCGCGCCGGACATGTGCTGCACCTCGAGGGGGGACACTGAGGGCCTGGTCCGAAGGTCATCGTGAATCCGCGAATCATATCCCGGGTGGAGCCCTCGGGGCCAGGCGCGAGGGCCCAGTGGCCACCGTACCAGAGCATCGCAGCCACGAGCTCCCGCTCGGTTGTGGGTGGCGAGAACCCCGTCGGTCTTCGCCACCCACAGCGATCGAGGCGCCGGAACCTCCGACCCATGCGAGCAACAAGTGCGCGCCGGTCAGAAACGCGAAGCCCCGCTCAGCCGGCTGGCCAAACGGGGCAACGATGTAGTGTCATGCGCCCGACAGGATGGGGCTCCGGTGCGCTTCGCGCATCCTCGCCCGTCTCGCGGAACCGCAGTCCGGTCTCCGAGTCCGCCTCCGGCCGCTCGGCTTGAACCAGGCTCATCGCCTCCGGCGACCACAACGGAAGACGCCCCGGGGCCCCTCGGCCCCGGGGCGTTTTCCGATGCGCCCGACAGGATTTGAACCTGTGACCTCTTGCTCCGGAGGCAAGCGCTCTATCCAGGCTGAGCTACGGGCGCGCACGCCGCCATCGGGGAGCGCCCGATGGGGAGACTTGTAAGATCGTCGAACACCGGCGAGGGTCAAGGATGGGCCGGGGCGCCCCGGCCGCGCCCCGGAAATGGTCCGCGCCCGCCGCTGGATTGCGACGGGCGCGGATGGAGTGAGCGCGCGGACTAAGCCGAGTTCTGTCCCAGGTCGGGGGAGGATCATTCAT
>JBFYZE010000395.1:0-3194 GCA_041309665.1 Gemmatimonadales bacterium
CGCTGGATCGAGGATCCCAAGGACGCGCGGGTGATGATCCAGCTCGGGCCCGAAGACAAGACGGACCAGCCGCGCTACTCGGTGATCTCCGAGGACCGGGACAACGACGGCGACGGCAAGCGGGGAGAGGACTCTGAGCGCGGCATCGACGTGAACCGCAACTTCCCCGAGGGGTGGCTCGACGACGACCTGGAGCAGAGGGGGAGCGGCTACTATCCCGGCTCGGCTCCCGAGTCCCACGCCATCCTCGAATTCTTCACCAACCACACCAACATCTTCCTGGTGCAGTCGTTCCACACGTCGGGCGGCTTCACCTACCGTCCCTTCGCCCGCTGGCCCGACCGCCAGATCCACCCCCGGGACCTGGCCGTCTTCGACAAGATCATGGGCCCCCGCTACGTGGCGCTCCATCCCGACGAGAAGGAGCCGACGCGCCTGTGGCGGCCGCCGTACCGCGGGGACCGGCCCTACGGCTACGGGATCTTCATGGACTGGGCCTACGCCCAGTTCGGCGCGTGGGCCATGAGCACCGAGCTGTGGAGCTGGAGCCGCGACACCCGCGGCCTGCCCGGCTACAACGCCGGGGACGACCGCGCCGCGTGGGAGCGGGCGCTCCTCGCCTACCAGGAGGCGACCTTCGGCGGGAAGATCTTCGTCCCCTGGCGCCGCTACGACCACCCCGACCTCGGGGAAGGGGAGATCGGCGGCTGGGTCTCCACCTACGTCGGGGGCAACGCCCTCCCGGGCGCATCCCTCGAGCACGTGGCCGAGGTCCACTGGCAGTTCGAGCTCTTCAAGGCCGGGCTCGTGCCCAAGCTGGCCATCACCGAGGCCAGGGCCGAGACGCTCTCCAGCAGCGGAGGCACGCGCGTGGTGAAGGTCACGGCCAAGGTGGAGAACAGCGGGCCCCTGGCCACCCACGTGGCGCGGGGGACCGAGCTGGCCGGGAATCGGGCGGACGTCATCTGGCTCGTCGGCGACCGAGACCGGGTGAAGCACCTGGAGGGAGGCGCGTGGCACAACCTGGGTGTGCTGGGCGGCGCCATGCCGATCCCGGGCTTCGAGGAGGCCTCGCCGGGCAGCACCCGCGAGGTGACCTGGCTCGTGGCCCTGGAGGGTAGCCCCTCCCTCAAGGTCGTCCTGACCTCGCAGAAGGGCGGCACCCACGTTCGCGAAGTCCCGGTTCGCTGAGGAGAGAGGAGACGACCATGCGCACGCTCAGCAGATCCAAGATCCTGTCGGCCTGCCTCCTCGCCGTCACCCTCACGGTGGCGGGCGCCGACCCGGCCGCGGCACAGGCGAAGCTCCAGCAGAGCCCCGGTGGATACCACGGGGAGCTGGACTTCCCCATCAACTGGAAGCGGTACTACTCGTATGCCGAGTGGACCAAGATCATGCACGACATCCAGGCCAAGTATCCCCAGCTCGCCGACATCGCGAGCATCGGCAAGAGCCGGATGGGCCGGGACCAGTACCTCCTCACCATCACCGCCAAGTCCACCGGGGCCCACGACACCAAGCCCGCGCTGTGGGTGGACGGCGCCATCCACGGGAACGAGGTGAACGGCATCACGTGCTCCCTGTACGTGATCTGGTACCTCCTCACCCGCTACGACTACGACCCCTTCGTCCATGAGCTCGTGAACAACACCACGTTCTACGTCCTTCCCGGGCTGAACGTGGACGCCAACGAGTCCTACGCCAGCTTCCCCAACACCGCGAGCAACCCCCGGGAGCCGTACCGCCCCGAGGATGACGATGGGGACGGGCTCTACGACGAGGACCAGACGGAGGACGTGGACGGCGACGGCGAGATCTCCATGATGTACGCGGAAGACCCCTTCGGGCCGCTGAAGCTGTCGCCGGACGGCCGGCGCTTCGTGGCGGTGGCCTACGAGCGGGAACCCGTCCAGCGCTTCCGCCTCATCGGTCCCGAGGGGTTCGACAACGACGGCGACGGGCGCATCAACGAGGACGACATCGGCGGTCCGGACCCGAACCGGAACTTCGCGTACGGCTGGACGCTGAGCGCCGGGTGGCCGTACCCCCTGTCCGAGCCCGAGACCCGCAACGTGTGGGAGTTCCAGCGGACGCACCCGAACATCTTCATCACGTTCAACTTCCACAACACGGGGCGCCTGATCATGTTCATGGCCCCCAACCCGGTGCGCGCCGGCGCCCAGGCCCAGGCGGGGCCCGGGGGCGGTGGAGGCCAACAGCGCCCGGTGGCGGAGCGCCTGGCCGAGCTCCGGCAGGAGAACAAGTACGCCCAGCTCGTCGACCGGCAGGTCGCGCCCGAGTACCAGCACGACCTGGACGTGCAGACCAAGATCGTGACTGCCGGCGCCCGGCTGCTGAAGGACTACCGGCCCACGACCAGCGGCCTGTCGGGGCAGCACCAGGCCACGCTGTACGGCCACCTGGGGACCTACGCCTACCTCATGGAGCTGTGGGGCCCGCCCGTCTTCGCCGACCTCAACGACGACGGCCGCGTGTCCGAAGAGGAGCTCATGGCGTGGATCGACATGGAGATGCACGGTGAGGGGTGGATCACCCCCCACGAGTTCCGCCACCCCGACCTGGGAGACATCTGGATCGGGGGCACGCAGAAGAAGCACATGCAGAGGACTCCTCCGTCCCGCTACATGGAGGAGGAGGCCCAGAAGAACACCGACTTCGTGCTCTACACCGCCAGCCAGATCCCGAAGGTGCACATCGACCGCATCCGGGTGACGCGGGAGACCGGGGACCTCTACTGGGTGGACGTGACCGTGAAGAACGACCGCGTCTATCCCACCTCGTCGGACCGGGAGGTCGCGCTGGGCACGGCGGTGAAGGACAAGCTCCTGTTCCGCTCCGGCGGCGGCGTGCGCATGCTGCCGATCCCCAACCGGGTGCCGCAGGCGAGCCCCAGGGATCCCGGCCCGCGGTTCGCGTCGGTGGGCGAGGACACCCACGAGTTCCGCCTCAAGGGCGAGGACGAGCGGACCTTCCGCTACCTGGTGCAGGGCTCGGAGAGCGGGTGGGTCGAGCTCCAGGTGGAGAGCTTCTTCGGCGGGAAGGCCACCAAGCGCGTCACGCTTCGGGATGGGATGTCGCGGCGGCGTGGGGGCGGGCCGTCCGGCCCGCCCCCACGCGCTCAAGCCCCCCGGCTCCGCGCCCGACACTCAAGGGCTGGAACCCACGTCATCCCC
>JBFYZE010000396.1:0-7419 GCA_041309665.1 Gemmatimonadales bacterium
CCGCGGTGGGCGCCACCGCCGACTTCGAGTACCTGGCCTGGCTCCTCCGGGAGGCGGTGGCGGCTCCCGACGTGACGGGCCCGGGCTTCCCGGAGGCTCGGCTCCGCCTCCTGGGTGAGTCGGCGGGAACGGTCGAGACGCCCTCCGGCCGCATCGCGGCGGAGCTCCGGGCGCAGATCTCTCCCGGTCTTCCGCCTCTGGACGGCACCCCCGCGTCCATCCAGGCGCTGGATGCCGCCCGGGTGCGGGCAGTGTGGCTGCGCAGCCACCAGCCGTCCACGATGACGCTCGTGGTGTCGGCCCCGGTGGTTCCCGAGGTGGTCCTGGCAGCGATCCGCGGCATGGGCGCGCCCGAGGAGTCGGCAGGCCCGCCTCCCGGCGCTCCCGCCCCCGCCGGGCCCCGGGCCGCCGCGCCCCAGTCGCTCCGGTCCTGGTACGGCGAGGCATGGCCCGTGGGCGCCCCCCGGCGACCCGTTGGGGGCGGTGGTGGCCTCCCTGGTGGCCCGGCAGCTCCGCGCCGAGAGCTCAGGGATCGAGGCCCGCGTCGAGCTCTGGGATCTCCCGGACCGCTCCGTCCTGGCCGTGGTCGGGTCCTCCTGGGCCGGCAACGCCCAGGCCATGCGGCGCACCGTCTCCGGCGCCCTCGCGGCGACCCGGGGGGCCCTGGCCGGGGGGGTTGTGGAGAGGGCCACGGCGGAGGCGAGGCGGGATCGGATGATGGCGGCCCGCACCCCCGCGGGACTGGTGGCCGTGGTGGGCCGCGCCATGGAAGCCGATGGGGATCCCCTGTCGGCCCAGCGCAACCTGGAGGCGCTCCAGGCCGTGGACGCGGCCTCGGTGAGCGACCTCCTGGACCGGCTCCTCCGACAGGGCCCCCGCACGGCCCAGGTGCGCCCATGACGCGCATCGCCCGCGCCCTCGTCGTGGGTGTGGTCGTCCTCGGCCTCGCGCCGCACCCCGCGTCCGCACAGGAGGCCGAGGCCCTCGTCCTCCGCGCCGTGTCGCACCACGCCCACGGCACCGCCGTGGCGCGGGCACTCCGGATCCCCGCCGGCTCCCAGGACGACGCCCCGGGGCTCGAAGGGACGGCGTGGCTCCTGGCCCGGGTGCTCGAGGTCCAGGTGGCCGGGGCGCTGGAGTCCGCGCCGGCCGTGTTCAGCGCGTCGGTGGAGCGGGCCACCACGGTCTTCACCCTGGTGGCCGACCCGTCCGCGTGGGAGGAGGCATGGCGCACGGCGGATTCCGTCCTCCTCCACGCGCCGCTGGACCTCGGGCTCGTGGAGCGCCATCGCTCGGCTCTCCTGGCGACCCTCGCCTTCGAGGCCGGCTCCCCCTACCGGGAGTTCGAGGACGTGGCCGCCGCCCTCCTGGCCGAACCCGGGAGTCCCTGGGCCCGCCCCCCCCGGGGCACCGCCGCGTCGCTGGCGGCCTTGGGCACGGCGGAGCTGGAGCGGTACCGCGCCCGTCACCTCGGCCGGGGCGCCGGGGCCTGGGCCGTGGTGGGCCCCGTCCCCCTGGAGATCCCGTCCGCGCCGTCGGACGCACCGCCTCCGGAGCCGCCGGTTCCCGCGGACGTGGCCTGGGTGACCGGAGACCGGGTGACCCTGGCCCGCGACGTCACGAGCACCTGGGTGGTGGTGGCGTACCCGGCGCCCTCCGATCTCCCACGTACCCATCTGGAGCTCGCGGTCCACCTCCTGCAGGAGGAGCTGGACCCCACGCCTCCCGCACCGGACCGGTACAGCGTGGACGTGCGCATCGAGGAGACGCGTGGGGGTCCGGTGCTCCTCGTGGAGGCCTCCGTGGTGCCCGAGGCCGCAGCCGGGTGGGAGGCACGTATCCTGGGCTCGGTGGAGCGGATGGCCACCGAGCCCCTCGCCGAAGATTTCTTCCGCTGGCGGAGGCGACGCTTCCGCACCGAGCGCCTCCTGGCCGAGTCGGCGCCCGAGGCGGAGGCCCGGAGGATCACCGCGGACCTGCTGCGCGACGGCCGCGCCCGCGACCTGGGGGTGGAGATCTGGGGGCTGGAAGCCCGGACGCTCGTCCACGCGGCCCGCTCCCTGGGGCCGCCTCGGATCCTCGTCCTGGGGCCGGACCTGGGCCAGGACGGGTCGGGGACCCATTAGGGAGGTTGATGCCCTGCCGGGCGATGGGTACCTTCGGGCGTTCCACTCCCAGGAGCGAGCGCCGGAGCGTGGCCAGATGAGACCCAGGAACCTCCCGATCGCGCTGGGCCTCCTCCTGGCCGGCGCGGCCTGCGGTCCCGCCGAGGTGGTGGTCACCGTCCAGATCGAGACGGAGAACCCCGCCGGCGACGGCACCGTGGTCCTTTCCCTCTCGAACGTCGAGATCCAGCTCCTCCCGTACGACCGCGACCAGGTCTTCGATTCCCTGGAGGCGGCCCATCCCACCCCCGAGCCGCCCATCCCGGGCGCGCTCCTCGGCGCCCGCGCGGGCGTGGCCGCGGCCCAGGAGCGCTGGCAGATCGGCGAGCGCCGTTGGAACAACCTCCACGACACGCTCGAGAAGATCACCGAGACCATGCAGCAGCACTCCCGGGGAGAGGCGCGGTACGTTGCCCTCTTCCAGGAGTTCACCGAGCACGAGGCCCAGCTCGAGCGCGTGGAGGCCGAGACCAGGGCGGCCTTCGCCGAGTTCTCCGAGCTCCAACGGGTTTCACTGAGCCAATCCGACTCGCTCAGGCTCCTCAGGGACGCCTGGAGCGACGAGGCCTTCGCCGACGCTCCGGAGATCTTCCTGGCCAAGCTCCGCGCCTCGGGGTTGGAGGCCAGGGTGGACACCACCGACCCCTCCGGCGTGGCCCGGGAGAACCTGAAGGTCAAGCCGGGCCGGTACTGGGTCCACGCCCGCTACGAGCTCCACTTCACCGAGCTCTACTGGAACGTTCCGGTCCAGGTCGAGCGCGGCGATCCGGTCCAGGTCCGCCTCACCCGCGAGAACGCCCAAGAGCGGATCAAGCTCTAGGCAGGGAGGAGCCGACCGCATGGAAGTCCCGAAGCCGGCCGCTGCGAACCCGGATTTCGACATCGACTCCCGGGGGGTCGGCTGGATCACCTTCGACGACCCCGAGCGGAAGGTGAACGTCCTCACCGAAGACGTGATGCGCCGCCTCGCACGAGTGGTCGAGACCGCGCGGGACGCCGCCGCCCACGGGCGCGCCCGCGTGGTGGTGGTCTGGAGCGGGAAGAGCGACACCTTCCTCGCGGGCGCCGACCTGGACGCCATCGCCGCCCTGGAGGACCCTGGCGAGGCGGAGCGGGCGATCCGCGTGGGACAGGCCGTCTTCGCGGAGATCGAGAGGCTCCCGGTGCCCACGGTCTGCGCCATCCACGGCGCGTGCGTCGGCGGCGGCCTGGAATTGGCCCTGGCCTGCCGCCACCGGGTGGCCTCCGACTCGCCCCGGACGCACCTCGTGTTCCCCGAGGTCCTCCTCGGGATCCTGCCGGCCTGGGGAGGCACCACCCGCCTGCCGCGCCTGATCGGCCTCCAGGCCTCACTGGACATCCTCCTCACCGGCAGGCGGGTGGACGCGCGCAAGGCGAGGAGGATCGGCCTCGTCTCGGAGCTGTTTCCCGCGCCCCTGTTCCGGGAGAAGGTTGCCGAATATGCGCTGGGCACCCTGGGCCGACCGGCGGGGGCGCCTCGGCCGAAGCGCAGGCTCCTCTCCCGCTTCCTCGACGACACCCCCCCCGGGCGCCGCATGGTCCTGGCCGCGGCCCGCAGGCGCGTGTGGGCCCAGACCGGAGGCCACTACCCTGCGCCGCTGCGCATTCTCGACATCCTGCGGGAGCACCCGGGTGGAAACCCCGACGACAGCCTGGACGCCGAGGCCCACGCCGCCAGCGCCCTCCTCGTGGGCACCGTCTCCAAGAACCTCGTCCACGTCTTCCGCTCCCGCGAGGCCGCGCGGAAGGGCACGGGCGTGGCCGACGCGTCGGTGCAGCCCGGCAAGGTGGCCAACCTCGCCATCCTGGGCGCCGGGGTCATGGGCGGGGGGATCGCGCAGCTGTCCGCGTCTCACGGTGTGCGCGTCCGCATGAAGGACGTCCGCCACGAAGCCGTCACCGGCGGGCTCCGTCACGCCCATGCGCTCTTCCGGAAGGGAGTAGAGAAGAGGAAGATCTCCCGGCGGGAGGCCAAACACGCCATGGAGCTCGTCTCCGGCGGTCTGGACTGGGCCGGCTTCGCCGCGGCCGATCTGGTGGTGGAGGCCGTCGTCGAGCAGCTCGACGCCAAGCGCGCGGTGCTGAGGGAGGCCGAGGCCCGGGTGTCCCCCTCCTGCATCCTGGCCACGAACACGTCCGCGCTCTCGGTGGACGCCCTGGCCGAGGGCCTGGAGCACCCGGAGCGCGTCTGCGGCCTCCACTTCTTCAACCCGGTTCACCGCATGCCGCTGGTGGAGATCGTGCGCGGCCGCCGCACCTCGGACCAGGTGGTGGCCACGGTCCACGTCTTTGCGGTGGCGTTGGGCAAGGTCCCCGTGGTCGTGAGCGACGGTCCCGGGTTCCTGGTGAACCGGATCCTCGCGCCCTACCTCAACGAGGCCGGGTGGCTCCTGGGGGAAGGGGCCACCGTGGAGGAGGTGGACCAGGCCGCCCGGGACTTCGGCATGCCCATGGGCCCCCTCCGCCTGGTGGACGAGGTGGGGATCGACGTGGCCACGCACGCCGGCGCCGTCCTCCACCAGGCGCTGGGCGAGCGCCTCACTCCCTCCCCCGCCCTTGCCGCGCTCGCAGCGAGCGGGCGGCCGGGCCGGAAGGGCGGCCGGGGCTTCTACCGCTACCCGAAGGGGAAGGAGAAGGGCGTGGACGCCTCCGTGTACGCCGACCTGGGCGCCGCTGTCCCTCAGCGGCGCGGCGGCGCCGTGGACCCGGAGGAGATCCGACGACGACTCCTCGTGCAGATGATCAACGAGGCGGCCCGCGTCCTGGCCGACGGGGTGGTTCGCTCCGCTCCGACGCTGGACCTGGCCATGGTCATGGGCACGGGGTTTCCACCCTTCCGCGGCGGCCTCCTCCGATTCGCGGATACGCTGCACCCGCGGGGCGTCCTGGACCGCACGCTCGATCTCCAGGATCGCCTGGGGCCCCGCTTCGCGCCCGCACCTCTGTTGCAGGAGCTGGCCCGCGACAACCTGACCTTCCACGAGGCATTCGGAGCATGAGTCGGCCTCCATCCGGCGAGCACGCCGCTCGCCTCCGCGTGGCCGGCGTGGTTCCCGCGGCCGGCGCCTCGACGCGCATGGGCAGGCCGAAGGCGCTCCTCGACGCGGGCGGCCGCTCCTTCGTGGCGGCAGTGGTGGGAGCGCTGGTGGGCGGCGGATGCGACCCCGTGGTCGTGGTGATCGGCGCGGGCCAGCCCGAGGTGCGGCGCAGGGCCGAGGGCGCGGGGGCTCTGGTGCTCGAGAACCCCGACCCCGGCGAGGGGCCCATCACGTCGCTCCGCCTCGCTCTGGCGGCACTGGGGCCGGACACGGACGGCGTGGCCGTCCTCCCCGTGGACCACCCCGCGGTGCGAGCCGAGACGGTGGCCGTCCTCCTGGACGCGCTGGGCGATTCCGGGGCACCCCTGGTCCTTCCCACCTCGGGAGGGCGCCGCGGCCACCCCGCCGTCTTCCACCGGCGCCTCTTCGCCGAGCTGCTCGACCCGGCGCTGGGGGGGGGTGCCCGCACCGTCGTCCACCGCCACCTTCAGGAGGCCGGCCTCGTGGAGGTGGACGATCCAGGTGTCCTGGCCGACATCGACACCCCGGATGCCTACCGCGCCGTCTACGGCGCCCCGAAGGAGCCATGACCCTCGACGCCGCTTCGTCGGCAAGCCTCACCCTCCAGGCCACCGCGGCGGGTGCGAGCATCGCCGCCGTGCTGGCGGTCGCCCCCGCAGCCCACGCCGGGCTCCGCCTCCTCCTCATCGTCGAGCCGGAGGGGGGCGAGCGCGTGCACGGCACGCTGGGCACGTCCGCCCTCGACGCCTCCGCCCTGGCCGCAGCGCGCGCCGCCCTGGCCGACTCCCGCCACGGCGACGGGCTCGTCGTGCTCGCGGAGGGCGGGGAGGCCTTCCTCGAGGTCCGCCGGCCGGTCCCCGACCTGGTCATCGTGGGCGCTGGGCACATCGCGCTCCCCACGGCGCGGATGGGCGCCGAGCTGGGCTTCCGCGTCTGGGTGATCGACGACCGACCGGACTTCGCCACGCGGGAGCGCTTCCCCACCGCCCACAGGGTGGTGCGCGCCGACTTCTCCGATCCGTTCGCGGAGGTGCCCATCCACGGCAGGAGCCACATCCTCCTGGTGACCCGCGGGCACAAGTACGACTACGACTGCCTGGTGAAGGTCCTCCGGGACCAGGCCAGGCCGGCGTACATCGGCATGATCGGGAGCCGGCGGCGCGTGCGCGCCACCTTCCTGCAGCTCCTGGACGACGGGATCCCGAAGGAGCGGCTGGCCGACATCCACGCCCCGGTGGGGCTGGACATCGGCGCCGAGACGCCCGAGGAGATCGCCGTGGCGGTGGCCGCCGAGCTCGTGAAGGTCCGCCGGGGTGGCACCGGCGCCTCCCTCCGGGACCTCGAGCACGTGGCGGAGCGGTTCTTCCCGGGCGTGGAGGGAGCATGACCTGGCAGGACGACCTGGCCCTGGAGCGCGCTCTCTCGGCCGCCCGGGAGGCCGGGCGGGCGTGCGCCCTGGCCACCGTCATCGCCACCCGCGGCTCCACCCCACGGAAGGTGGGCGCCGGGCTGGTCGTGGACCCGGAGGCCGGCCTCACCGGCACCGTCGGCGGAGGATGCGGGGAGGCGGAGGTCATCGCGGCGGCGCACAGGGTCCTGGCCACGGGGCGCCCCGAGCAGGTGCACGTGGACCTCATGGAGGAGCTCACGTCGTGGAGCCCGGCGGTGTGCGGCGGCACCATGGAGGTGTTCGTCGAGTTCGTCCCACCGCGTCCTCCGGAAGAGAGCGCGTGAGCCCTCCTCGACTGGTCCGCATCCACTACCGGCGCCCTCCCGACCGCCTGCAGGTGTTCGAGCAGCACCTCGTCCACGACGCCGACGACGTGAAGGTGACGCTGGCCGAGTACCGCTTCGACCCTCCCATCATCATCGGAGGCGAGGTGGTGCTGGAGGCGGGCGCGGATGTGGTGTGGTTCACCTTCCCCGGTGCCTGGCACGACGTGGGACGGTTCCACCGCGCCGACGGCACCTTCACGGGGCTCTACGCCAACGTCCTCACGCCCCCCGTCCTGGACGGCCCCGAGTGGGACACCACCGATCTCTTCCTCGACCTCTGGGTATCCCCGGACGGACGCGTCCTCCTTCTCGACGAGGACGAGATGGAGGAGGCCCTGGGCCGCGCGTGGCTCGCCGCGCCCACGGCGGCGCGCGCCCGCGAGGAGGCGGACCGGCTG
>JBFYZE010000397.1:0-9620 GCA_041309665.1 Gemmatimonadales bacterium
AGAGGTACCCGGTGCTCTTCCACGTGTACGGCGAGCCCGCCTCCCAGACCGTGGTGGACCGCTGGGGCGGGAACACGTACCTCTGGCACCTCATGCTGACCCAGAAGGGGTACATCGTGGCGAGCGTGGACAACCGGGGCTCCCCCGCGCCCCGTGGACGCGAGTGGCGCAAGTCGGTCCACGGCGCCATCGGCGTGCTGGCCTCCCAGGACCAGGCCGCCGCCAACCGCGAGCTGCGCAAGCGCCCGTACGTGGACGGCGACCGCATGGGGATCTGGGGTTGGAGCGGCGGCGGCTCCATGACGCTGAACATGATGTTCCGCCACCCCGACCTCTACGCCGCGGGGATGAGCGTCGCTCCCGTCCCCGACCAGCTTCTCTACGACGCCATCTACCAGGAGCGGTACTCGGGCGTTCTTCCGGACTTCGCCGAAGGGTACCGGCAGGGCTCGCCCATCACGCACGCTGAAGGGCTGAAGGGGAAGCTCCTGCTCATCCACGGCACCGGGGACGACAACGTCCACTACCAGGGCTCCGAGCGCCTCATCAATCGGCTGGTGGCGCTCAACAAGCAGTTCACCATGTTCGCGTATCCGAACCGCTCCCACAGCATCTTCGAGGGCGAGGGGACCACGCTGCACCTGCGCACGCTGCTCACGAGCTACCTGATGGAGCACCTGCCTCCGGGAGGGCTCCCTTGAGCCCGTACCGGCGCATGCTGGCCAGGTGGACGTTCCATGTCCACCTCTGGGTCGGCGTCGTGGTTGGAGCGCTCCTCCTCGTGGTGTCCCTCACCGGCGTGCTGCTCAACCACAAGCGCGGGCTCGGATTCATGCCCGAGGTGGAGCACGTCCCGACGGAGCCCTTCGGGAGCGCCCTCCCGCTTCCGGCGCTGGCACGCGCCGCCGAGGAGCACGCTGGCCCCGGCGTGGCCTCCGAGGGCGTGGACCGGATGGACGTGCGCCCCGACGACGGGCTGGTGAAGGTCCGCTTCCGGGACCGCCGGGTCACCGAGGTCACCGTGGACCTGGCCACCGGTCGCGTCCTGCACAGTGGTGAGCGCAGCGACGTGTTCCTGGAGAAGCTCCACTCGGGCGAGATCTTCGGCCCGCGTTGGGTTCTCCTCTCCGACCTGGCCGCCGTGGCCGCCATGCTCCTCGTCGCCAGCGGGCTGGTTCTCTGGCTTGTGCCCAAGGCCAAGCTGTGAGCATGGCGCACGTCGTTCTCCTCGCAGGCGTCTTCGCGCCCCCCCTCCTCCTCCTCTCCATGGGGCATGCCTACCGGCACCGCTCTCCACGGGCGCGAGGAGCGTTCTGGGGAGGTGTGGTAGGGTACGGCGCCGGCCTCGTCCTGGCGGCGGTGGCCATGCTGGTGCCCGCCGTGGATTGGACGGGCGGCTCCCCCCTCCGGGAGCTGGTGTTGCACGCCGGCCCCCTGGCCGGGTGGCTCGTGGGCGTCGGGGTGGGGAGGGCGCTGGCGGCCAGGCGTCGGAGAAATTCCCACTCCTGACTCCGGATTAGACCCGATGCCCCGGGGAGGGGCCCGGAGCAGATTCAGGGCATGAAACCGCTCCCCGTGCTCCCCGCCCCCGCCTCGGCCTCCTCCCGCCCCCGGGTCGGCCGCAGCTGGATCGCCGGCCGCACAGGCCGGAAGGCCGAGCGGAAATACCGGATCCGCCTCCTGCTGCAGAGCGCCTTCGCCCTCACCTGCATCCTCCTCGGCATCCAGTTCGCCCGCTGGGTGGGCGCCGCCCGGGCCGGCGAGCTCCCCCTCCCGTCGCGCCCCACCGGCGTGGAAGCGTTCCTCCCCATCAGCGGGCTCATGGGCGCCCTGGACTGGTTCTACCAGGGAAGCCTGAACGTCATCCACCCCGCGGCCACCGTCCTCGTGCTGGTGGCCCTGGCCATGGCCCTGCTCCTCAGGAAGTCGTTCTGCTCCTGGGTCTGCCCCGTGGGGTTCGCCTCCGAGCTCCTCGCCCGCTTCGGCCGGTGGTCCTTCGGGCGCAACTTCCGCCCCTGGAAAGGGGTGGACATCCCGCTGCGGAGCCTCAAGTGGCTCCTCATGCTCTTCTTCGTGGGCTCCGTGCTGGGGATGAGCAGCCAGGCCCTCACCGCCTTCATCGAGTCCCCGTACAACCGGGTGGCCGAGGTGAAGATGGGGCTCTTCTTCGCCGACCTCGGGAGGACCGGCACCCTCGTGATGGGGTCCCTGGTGGTCGGCTCGGTCTTCGTCGAGGGACTCTGGTGCCGCTACCTGTGCCCCTACGGCGCACTCCTGGGCATCTTCTCCTGGCTCTCGCCCACGCGCATCCGCCGCAACGCCGACGCCTGCATCTCCTGCGGGCTGTGCGACAAGGCGTGCCCGGCCCGCCTCCCCGTGTCCTCCAAGGCGAGCATTCTCAGCTCCGAGTGCACCGGGTGCCTGGACTGCGTGGCGGTTTGCCCCAAGAAGGAGGCCCTGGGCGTCTTCGTGGGTCGGAAGCGCGTCTCCCACCTGGCGTACGCCGCCGGCGTGGCGGGGCTCTTCCTGGCGGGCTACGTCGGGGCGAGGGCCGCCGGGATCTGGGACAACGACATCCCCGAGTCCGAGTACGTGGAGCGAATCCAGGACATCCGCTCCAGCCAGTACGGCCACCCGGGCTGAGCGCGCGCGGCGTGCGGCGTCAGCTTCCCCCGGCGCCCGACCTCCTTCCCCGCCTCCGGGGGCCTCGCCTCACTGCGCGTAGGTGGACCGGAACGCTGCCACGCTCTCGGCGCTGCCGATGGCCAGGAGCGTGCTCCCTCTTTCGAGCCGCGTGTCCGGGCCCGCGTCGGTCAGGAGCTCCCCGTCCGTCTCCACGCCCAGTACCGTGAGCCCCGTGCTCTGCCCGATGCGCCCTTCCGCCAGGGTGCGGCCGGCCAGCGACGGCGGACACGGGATCTCGTGGAAGCCCATCCCCTGCCCGAGGACCACGGGGGGGCGACCGTGGATGAGAGCGTGCAGCGTCTCGACCCCCAGGCTGGCATAGCTCATCGTGAGATCCGCGCCGGCGCGTTGGATGGACGCCAGGTTGCGGTCGTGGGTGATGCGGCTGACGATGTGGGCCTCCGGGTTGAGCCGCCGGCAGTACGCCGCCAGATAGATGTTGGTGGCGTCGGCGTTGGTGGTGAGGATGACCGAGGGCGCCTCCTCGATCCCCACGCGCTGCATGGCATCGCGGCTGGCGGCGTCGCCGATGACCAGGAGGTCGGGGAGGTCCCCGATGTGAGCGACGAGCGCCGGGTCCCGCTCCAGCATGTGCACGGCGATCCCCCGGGCCTTCAATGCCCGGGCCGCCGCGCACCCCACCTTCCCTCCGCCGATGACCACCACCGGGTTCCAGTTGGTGTCGTAGATATAGAGGAACTCGTTGAGCCGCTCGATGGCCTCGGCGGAACCCGCCACCACCGGGAGGCTCCGAGGGTGGAGGACCAGGTCGGGACGGGGCGCTGCCATCCGGCCCCGTTCCCACACGCCCACCACGCTCACGCCGGCGATCTCGCGGAGCTGGATCTCGGCGATGGTGCGCCCGGCCAGGGGTGTGAGGTGCGCCGAGAACTCGGCGATGTGCAGGTCCTTGTAGCTCCCGATGACGTGGGCCTGGGCATGGCCGGCGCTCACCCGGTTGGCCAGATGCTCCCCGAGGCGATGCTTCAGCGGGATGGCGTGGTCGCACCCCGACAGCTCGAGGATGTCCACGGCGTGCTCGTCCTCCACCACCGCCACCACGGGGACCCTGTCTGCGATCTCCCGCACGGTGAGCGCCATGTTGGTGCTCACCATGTCGTCCCGGTTGAGGACCACCATGCGCGCCCTCTCGGCGTGCAGGCGGCGGAAGGTCTCCACGTCGTCCACCTCACCCCGCACCACGGGGATCCCGTCGCCGTGCATGCGGGCGGCTACCGCTCCGTCGGCCTCCATGACGACGTAGGGGATCCCCTCCGCCTCCAGGCGCGCGGGAAGCTTGCTGGTGATGTCGTCCCACGCCGCCAGGATGATGTGGCCGCGGGTGTCGGCGGAGACCTCCACCGGCGCGCGCACCTTGAGCTGCGCCTCGAGCCAGGGGGCGTAGAAGAACCGGATGAACGCGAAGGGGAGGACGATGAGGAGGAAGACGACGCCCGACACCAGCACCACGATGCTGAACGCGCGGCCGATGTCGCTCGTGAAGGTGATGTCCCCGAACCCCAGGGTGGTCATCACCGTCATGGTCCAGTAGAAGCCGGTGAGCCAGGAGTGCTGCTGCCCCTCCACGGTGGCCATGATCACGTGGAAGATCACCGTGAACACCAGCATGAGCGCGGCCAGGAAGGCCAGGTACTTCAGCAGCCCGCTCACGTTCTTGCGGAGCTGGACGTCCTGGAAGGCGTAGCCCAGGTGGACGCTGAGGAACTTCATCCGTCGCTCGCCTCGGGGATGCGGGGCGTGTGGGCGCGTGCTTCGGCAGGCCGCACCCAATATCCCGGGGCGGGACGCCCCGTGGCAATCGGTGGCGGTCGGGCGCTATGCGCTCGTGCCGCCCTGATCGTCCCTGGGACGCTCCAGGAGCCGCTCGGTGAAGTCCTGCCGCTCGGCCAGCCGCGCCACGTCGTCGCGGAGCGACTCCACCGCCCGGAGCAGCACCTCCATCCGCTCCGTGGACTCGAGGCCCGCCTTCTGGGTCATGCGGTAGTCGAGGTACCGCCCCAGCGTGCGCGTGATGGGGAAGAGGAGGATGAAGCCTCCGGCCATGCCCAGGACGATGATGGTGAAGATCATCATGGGGATCAGCTCGGGATCCATGAGGCACTCCTTCTCCGGCGTGATCGGCGCGCCGCTCGGGCGAGCGGTGGACGGGTCAACCTAACGTTCCTGACGCTCCGCACGCCGCGCCGGTTTCGCCTTCCGCCGCCGCCATGCCCACACGTACACCGCCACGTTGAACGCCACCGCCGCCACGCCCAGCGCCACCTGCACGCCGCGCGTGAGTCCAGGGGGATAGAGGACGAGCCGCACGTAGTGGTCCAGGAAGCCCCCGGCGTATCCCACTTCCCCCGCCGCGCGGCGGAGCGCGCTCTCCAGCGGCGTGAGAGGGCAGATCCAGCCGGCGATGACGACCCACGAGCCCCAGACCGCACACGGGATGTGGACCCATGCCGAGCGGGGCCAACGGAGCGCCAGCAGCCCCCCCAGCACCACGAAGCCGACGAACGCCGCATGGATGGCGAGAACGAGGTCGGCGAGGAGGGAGCGGATCACTGGAGCGGCGCGGGAGCGGCGACTGCCCCGCCCATGCGGTTCTCCGGCGAGGGTATCCCCGGCACCGTGTCCGGAGCCATCGTATCGGGCGCCGCTGCGGGCCCGGGCGTCGACGCGGGCTCCGCTGCCTCGGTGGCGGGCGACTCCTCCACCGCGGGCACGTCGATCTCCGGCACCGGAAGCTCCTCGGGCTCGGCCGGGATCTCCACGCTCCGGCCCGCCAGGCGCCCCAGGATGAGGTCGCGCCGCCACGCCATCCGCCCGGGACGCGTCTTCGGGTTCGACGTGAGCGGGTGGGGGAGCGTGGCGGCCAGCGACGCCGCCTGGAACCGGGTCAGGCGCTGGGCGGGCACGGCGAAGTACGCCCTCGCCGCCGCGCCCACGCCGAAGATCCCCGGGCCCAGCTCCGCCGTGTTCAGGTAGATTTCGAGGATGCGGTCCTTCCCCACCAGGCGCTCCAGGCGTGCCGCCACGACGTACTCGCCCGCCTTGCGCACGAGGGACCGGTCGGGGGTGAAGTAGAGGTTCTTGGCGAGCTGCTGGGTCAGCGTGCTGCGCCCCTTGATCTCAGAGCGGTGGGCCCAGTAGTGACGCACCGCCTCCCGGAGCGCGGCGCGGTCCTCCCCCTTCCGCCAGGAGAAGTCCTCCCCGCCGGACCACTCCACCTCCTCGGCCAGCGCCTTCCAGTCCACCCCGCGGTGCTCGCGGAAGCGGTCGTCCTCGGACACCAGGACGGCGCGCACCAGGTCGTCGGGGACCTCCTCCAGCGGCACCCAGTCCTGTACCAAAGTGAAGTCCTCGCCCCCGCGGGCCGCTTCCCGCTCCCGGTGGAGCATGAACGCCGTCGCCGGCGGGTCCACCCAGCGCAGGAGCCAGGGCCATGGGAGGCCCGCCAGCGCGACGACAGGCAGGGACAGGAGGAAGAGGAGGGGCGCCAGCACCCAGCGGCGGAGGAAGCGCTTCATGCCCGAATGCTACGCCGGGGGCCGCCCCCTGGAAATGCTCTCCCGGGAGCCCTGCCCTGGACGGGTCCTGACCCGTGCCCAACCTTTATCGGGTCAACGCCCGGAGCGCCTCCGCCCGACCCGGCGCGGCGCCACCGACGCCTCGCCATCCTCCACAACCGCCCGAAGCCATGAACAGACTCATCGGAAAGCGCGTGCTCATCACGGGAGCGTCCTCGGGGATCGGCGAGTCGTGTGCCCGGGCCTTCGCTGCCCAGGGGGCCAACCTGGTCCTGTCGGCGCGGCGCGAGGAGCGCGTGGACGAAATCGCCAAGTCCCTCACCCGCGCCCACGGCACCGACGCCCGCGCCTACCGCCTCGACGTCACCGACAAGGACGCCGTGTCCGCGTTCGTGGACGAGCTCGAGTCCGACGACCTCCTCCCCGACATCCTCGTCAACAACGCGGGGAAGGCCGTGGGGCTGGACAAGCTCCACGAGGGGGACATCGCCGACTGGGAGGACATGATCGACACCAACGTCAAGGGGCTCCTCTACGTGTCCCGGGCGATCCTCCCCTACATGGTGGCGCGCGACTCGGGCCACGTCATCAACATCGGCAGCATCGCGGGGCGATGGGTGTACCCCAAGGGCGCCGTGTACAACGGGACCAAGGCCGCGGTGGATGCCATCAGCCTGGGAATGAACATGGACCTGCTCGGCACCAAGGTGCGGGTCTCCAACGTGGAGCCGGGACTGGTGGAGACCGAATTCTCCCAGGTGCGCTTCCACGGCGATGCCCAGCGCGCGAAGACCGTCTATGCCGACACCACACCCCTCACCGGCGACGACATCGCCGACGCCGTGATCTACGTGGCCAACGCACCTGAGCACGTGGACATCTTCGACATCGTCCTCATGCCGACGGTCCAGCGCCACGTGATGCTCCTGCACCGGAAGAACGGTTGAACCACAGGCACCGGGAAGGGCCGGCGCGCACGTGAATCGGGCCTCCCCCAACCTCATCGTCTTCACCCTCTGGCTCCTGGTCTTCTCCTCCGCGAGCCAGACGATGATCATCTCGCCCATCCTCCCCAGGATCGGGCAGGAGCTGGCGATCCCCGACGCCGCACTGGGCACGCTGGTGTCGGCCTACTCCCTCATGGTGGGGATCTTCGCCATCCTCGCGGGCCCGGTGTCGGACAAGGTGGGGCGGCGGCGCATCCTCATCCTCGGCACCTGCACCATGACCGTGGCCCTGGCGCTCCACGGCCTCGTGCAAGGCTACGCGTCGTTCCTGGCGCTCAGGGTGTTCGCGGGGATGGCCGGGGGTATGCTGAGCGGAGCGGCCGTCTCCTACATCGGGGACTTCTTCCCCTACAACCGCCGGGGATGGGCCACCGGGTGGGTCATGAGCGGGGCGGCAGTGGGGCAGATCGTGGGGATCCCCCTGGGGATCGCCCTCTCGGCCCGGTGGGGGTTCCGCGCCCCCTTCACCGTGTTCGCCGTGACCATGGCGGCCACCGTCGTCCTCCTCTGGCTGCGCGTGCCCCAGCCCCCGGTGAAGCGCACCGAGGGGCGGCTCAGCGTGGGGAAGGCCGCCGCGGACTACGCGGCCATGCTCCGCCGTCCCGAGGTGCGCTGGGCGTGCGCCGCCTACTTCACCATGTTCTTCGGCGTCTCGCTCTTCACGGTGTACCTCCCCACGTGGCTCGAGCGGTTCCGGGGCCTCACGGCGAACCAGATCGCCCTCATGTACCTCCTGGGCGGGACCGCCAACGTGGTCACCGGCCCCCAGGCGGGACGCCTCTCGGACCGGATCGGCCGGCGTCGGATCATCCTCCTGGCCTGCCTCGGGCTCTCGGTGATCATGACGTCCACGCCGTTCCTGGTGCGGAATGCCTGGACGGCGTACCCCGTGTTCTTCGTGACCATGGTGCTCATCGCCATGCGCACCAGTCCCTTCTCCGCCCTCCTCACCGCCCTGGTCAAGGACGAGCGGCGCGGCTCGCTCATGAGCCTCTCCGTCGCGCTGGGCCAGGTGGGGATGGCCGCCGGAGGCGCGCTGGCGGGCCCGCTCTTCGCCGGGGCCGGGTACGCCTCGAACGCCGCCCTGGGCGCGCTGTCGGTGCTCACCATGGGCCTCATCGTGTGGCACCGGCTCCCGGAGCCCCACCCCGAGCCCCACGTGGACGGTCCGGTGCCGCCCGCCCCGGCCGGGGGCTCGGCCCGAGGGTGAATTTGTCGCCCGCCCCCGGGGGGTCTATGTTGAAGATTCCCATTCCCCGCACCGCCGCGCTGGAGTTGAGCAGGTCGCTGGAGAGTGGGGGTACACCGCGCGCATGGGGCTTTCGCGGTTCAGGCAAGGAGCGACGACGAGGCGTAGCAGCGCTACGGCGAGGAGGAGGGACGATGGATCAACCGCGGAACCCCCATGCGCCCAACACCGTGCATGATATGATCTGGTGTGGGTGTGGGTTACGGCGGCGCGGCCCCGCCTCCGTCGTTGGAGCTCCTAGCCGTAGCTACGGCTATGCCTTCGTCGCTCCGCCTAGGGGGCACCACGCGCAAGCGTGGTCGGGCCGTGGCGTCCGTAACGCGGTGTGCCCCCACTCTCCAGCGACCTGCTAGCATGGCGCGCCTCCGCGATCTCCCGGTCTTTCCCCTCACCCCCGAGCCGGTCCGCGAGGGCGTGGGGCGCGACGTGGCATCCGTGCAGCTCCACATCGAGCCCACCGGTCCCTTCCACGGCCCGCGCATCGCGCTCGTGACGCTGGGGTGCGACAAGAACACGGTGGACTCGGAGCGGATGATGGCCGCCCTGGTGGGGCACGGCGCCCAGGTCTCCTCGGAGGTGGAGGGGGCCGACGTGGTCATCGTGAACACCTGCGGGTTCATCCAGGCCGCCAAGGAGGAGTCCATCGGGACCATACTCGAGGCGTGCCAGCTCAAGGAGCGCGGCGACCTGAAGGCGGTGGTGGCGGTGGGGTGCATGGTGCAGCGCCACGGCGCCGAGCTCCGCTCGGAGATCCCGGAGGTGGACCTGTACCTGGGCCTCACCGAGCTGCAGGGGCTGGTCCCCGAGCTCAGGAAGCGGGGGCTCCTTCCCGACCCGGCGGCGGCGGTCCCCACCATGGAGCGCCCGCTCCGCATCCTCTCCAGCGAGACGCCCCACACGTCGTACCTGAAGATCAGCGAAGGGTGCGACCACACCTGCGCCTTCTGTGCCATCCCCCTGATGCGGGGGCTGCACCGCTCCCAGCCGGTGGACGAGCTGGTGCGGGAAGCGGCGGGGCTGGGCCACGCCGGGGTGCGGGAGATCAACATCGTGTCCCAGGACACCACCTGGTACGGGCGGGACCTGAGGCGCCGCCCGTCCGAGGCGGGGGCCCTGCACGGGAAGGACGCGCCCCTCCTCCCC
>JBFYZE010000398.1:0-3015 GCA_041309665.1 Gemmatimonadales bacterium
CGCGCTCCGTCGTCGTCGGGAGGGAGCAGCCGCTCGGCGCCCGCTCCCCGGCGCCCCGGGGGTGGGGAGGGTTAGACTTCCCCGGTCGTCAGGCGCCGGCGCCTTCGCTCACGGCGCCTCCCCGCAGCACACGCCAGCACGGGGAGGCGCCGATCCAGTAGGCCAGCTCCCCAGGGTGGTCCACGGACCACACGGCCAGGTCGGCGCGCTTGCCCACTTCCACCGTGCCCATGGCGTCGCCCCACCGCAGCACGCGGGCGCCCACCCGGGTCATCCCGGCCAGCGCTTCCTCCGGGGTGAGGCGGAAGACGACGCACGCCAGGTTGAGGGCGAGGAGCGGGTCGAGGAGGGGTGAGGTCCCGGGGTTGAGGTCGGTGGCCACGGCCATGGGGACGCCGAGCCTCCGGAACGCCTCCACTGGGGGCGCGGCGGATTCCCGCAGGAAATACGCTGCTGCGGGGAGTAGTACCGCCGCGGTCCCCGCCTCGGCCATGGCGCGGGCCCCCTCCTCTGACGCGTGCTCCAGGTGGTCGGCGCTCGCCGCCCCGTGGCGCGCCGCCAGCGCGGCTCCGCCCAGGTCCGTGAGCTGGTCCGCGTGGAGCCTCCTCGCCAGCCCGTGTCGAGCCCCTGCCTCCAGCACCCGGGCGCACTCCGCCGGGGTGAACGCGATCCCCTCGCAGAAGGCGTCCACCGCGTCGGCGAGCCCCTCCCCCGCGGCGCGGGGGATCATCTCCCGGCTCACCAGGTCCAGGTACCCGTCGCGGTCCGACGCGTGCTCCGGGGGGAGGGCGTGGGCGCCCAGGAGCGTCGTCCTCACCGGGATCCCCTCCGAGGTGCCCAGGGAGCGGGCCACGCGGAGCATGCGGAGCTCCGTCTCCACGTCGAGTCCGTACCCGGACTTGATCTCGAGCGCGGTGACGCCGCGGCGGGCCAGGAGCCGCAGCCGGGGTGCCGCAGCCTCGGCGAGCCCGGCCTCCGTGGCGGCGCGGGTGGCGCGCACGGTGGAGAGGATCCCTCCCCCGCGGCGGGCGATGTCCTCGTACGTGGCCCCGCTCAGGCGCTCTTCGAACTCGAGGGAGCGGTCCGCGCCGAACACCAGGTGGGTGTGGCAGTCCACTAGCCCGGGGGTGACCCACCGGCCTTCCCCGTAGAGCTCGTGCGCCGGGCCCAGGTCCCGCGGGATATCCGCCTCCGGTCCCACCCACGCCACCCGCCCCTGCTCAACGACGACGGCGGCATCGCGGAGCGTGCCGTAGGCAGCCTCCCCCGGGACAAGCGTGGCGACGTGGACGCCGCGGAGGAGAAGCCGGCCCGGCTCCCCGGGGGAGAAGCTCATCAGGCGCGCCTCAGGGCTTCGCCATGGGGATGCGGATCCCCTCGCGCCGTGCGGTCTCCATGGCCAGCTCGTACCCCGCGTCCGCGTGGCGGGCTACGCCGATCCCAGGGTCGTTGGTGAGCACGCGCTCGATGCGCTCGCGCATCTCTTTCGTGCCGTCGGCCACGAGCACCTGTCCGGCGTGGAGCGAGTTGCCGATCCCGACGCCTCCGCCGTGGTGGAACGACACCCAGCTCGCGCCGGAAGCGGTGTTCAGGAGGGCGTTGAGGATGGCCCAGTCCGCCACGGCGTCGGTGCCGTCTTTCATGGCCTCGGTCTCGCGGAAGGGCGACGCCACCGAGCCCGTGTCCAGGTGGTCGCGGCCGATGACCACGGGCGCGCGGATCTCGCCCCGGGCCACCAGGTCGTTGATGGCCGTGCCGAAGCGGGCGCGCGCCCCCTGCCCAAGCCAGCAGATGCGGGAGGGGAGTCCCTGGAACGCCACCTTCTCGTGCGCCATGCGGATCCAGCGGCAGAGGTGCTCGTCCTCGGGGAACATCTCCAGGACGAGCTCGTCGGTTCGGTGGATGTCCTTGGGGTCGCCGGAGAGCGCGGCCCACCGGAAGGGGCCCTTCCCCTCGCAGAAGAGGTCGCGGATGTAGGCGGGGACGAACCCCGGGTACGCGAACGCGTCGGCGAACCCGGCGTCGCGGGCGTAGCCCCGGAGGTTGTTCCCGTAGTCCACGGCCACCGAGCCGACCCGCTGCATGGCTACTATGGCCTCGCAATGGGTTCGGATGGAGGCCATGGAGCGGCGCGCGTACCCGGTCGGGTCGGACACCCGCAGCTTGTCCGCCTCCGCCAGGGAGAGCCCGGCGGGGACGTACCCGTTCAGGGGGTCGTGGGCGGAGGTCTGGTCGGTGACGATGTCCGGCGTCACCCCCCGGCGTACCAGCTCGGGGAGGACCTCGGCGCAGTTCCCCACGAGCCCGACGGAGAGCGGCTTCCCGGTGGCCGTGGCCTCGCGCACCCACGCCAGCGTCTCGTCCAGGTCCCGGGTCATGCGGTCGCAGTAACGGGTGTCCAGGCGGCGCTGGATGCGGTGGGGGTCCACCTCCACGCACAGCATGACCCCCTCGTTCATGGTGGCGGCCAGCGGCTGGGCGCCGCCCATCCCCCCCATCCCGCCGGTGAGGATCCAGCGTCCCTTCAGCGAGCCGCCGAAGTGGCGGTGCGCCCTGGCGCCGAAGGTCTCGTAGGTGCCCTGGAGGATCCCCTGCGTGCCGATGTAGATCCACGAGCCGGCGGTCATCTGGCCGTACATCATCAGCCCCCGCCGCTCCAGCTCGTTGAAGTGCTCCCAGGTGGCCCACTTCCCCACCAGGTTGGCGTTGGCGATGAGCACCCGGGGGGAGTGGGCGTGGGTGCGGAAGACGCCCACGGGCTTCCCGGACTGGACCAGGAGGGTTTCGTCGTCCTCCAGCTCGCGGAGCGCGGCGACGATGGCCTCGAAAGCCTCCCAGCTCCGCGCCGCCTTTCCGGTGCCGCCGTAGACGATGAGCCGGTCCGGGTCCTCGGCGACCTCGGGGTCCAGGTTGTTCATCAGCATCCGGAGCGCCGCTTCCTGGGTCCACCCCTTGCAGCTCCGCTGCGCGCCCCGGGGGGCGCGCACGGTGTGTGCCGTCGCGCTCATGCTCCCA
>JBFYZE010000399.1:0-15102 GCA_041309665.1 Gemmatimonadales bacterium
GCGCGGGCGGCTCCGGCGCGTGCGGCGCGTGCGGCGCGTGCCGTCCCGGCCCCGACAGATCGAAGGTCCCGCGCACGACCTCTCCCATGAAGGCTTCCGCAGGATCCCCGCTCTCCAGCCCCAGGAGGAAGTCGAGCCCCCGGTCCGGGTCCATGGAGATGAGCTCCTTCTGCGCCTCCAGGTCGGCCAGCATGGCCAGGTCCGCCAGGCCGGCGCCCACGTCGAACTCCCGGGCGATGCCCTCGACGTGGTTCACGGCGCGGTTGATGGCGAACCCGATCCCCACCAGCCCCACCAGGAAGAAGAACCCGAATCCGGCCGCCAACCACCCCAGCACCGACATCCGCGACGACGCGGACCGTCCCCCCAACGCCCGTTCGAATTCGTCGTACATGGCTCTCCTCCTCGTCCACCGCGCAGGGACCACCTTCCCCGGCCCGGAACCGGGGTCTCTGGAAGGTCCTACGGGACCGGCATCGGTTTTGTTGCGAACCGGCTGCCGGTGCCCGCAGGCACCCTCGTCAGTCGCTTCTGAGCGCCGTCACCGGATCCACCGCGCTGGCGCGCCGCGCCGGCACCAGGGCCGCGACCAGCGCCACCCCCGCCAGGAGCACCGGGATGGCCGCGAACGTCACGACGTCGGTGGCGCCGATCCCATAGAGGTACCGGGAGATGGACCACGTGACGGCCCCCGCGAGCACCACGCCGATGGCGCCGCCCACGAGCACGAGGCGCATCCCGCCTCCCACGGCCATGAGCTGGACATCGCGAGCGGTCGCCCCCAGGGACATGCGGATCCCGAGCTCCCGGGTGCGGCGGGCCACGGAGTAGCTCACCACGCCGTAGATGCCGATGGCCGACAGGAGCAGGGCGAGCCCTCCGAACACGCCCAGGAGGAGCGCCGCCATCCGGGGCGGGAAGAGCATGAGGGCCAGGTGCTCGTCCATCGTCTTGGCCTCGAAGAACGCCAGATCGGGGTCCATCTCCTCCAGGATCCCGCGCGCCGCGGCCAGCAGCTCGGCGCTCGATGCCCTTCCGCGCACGAAGAACATGCCGCCGAAGTAGCTCGGTTGCCCCCGGAGCTCGTACAGGTACGGGCGCGGCGCCTCTCCCAGGGTGCGGACCTTGGTGTCGCGGGCCACCCCGATGATCCGGAGCGGGTCGTCGGCGTCGCCGATGGTGCGCCCGACCACGTCCTCGCCCGGGTAGAAGCGGTTGGCGAACGCCTCGCTCACGACGATCACCCGCTCGCCTTCCGTGTCGGCCTCGGCGAACGCGCGCCCCCGGACGATGTCCACGTCCATGGCCTCGAAGTAGCTCGGGCTCACGTGCGCGTTGTCGATGTCGATGTAGCCCTCGGGGTGCTCGGACGGCACCCCCGGAAGGACGTACCCGCCGGTCTGGACGCCGACGCCCAGGGGCGAGCGGTCCATGAGCGCCACCTGCTCGATGTCCGGGTGCGCCAGGAGGCGCGCGACCGCCTCCTCGTCGAAGGCCCGCTGCTCCTCGGGGGTGTCGTAGCCGGAGAGCTCGGTCATGGGCCAGACGAACGCCCCGGGCCCGGTGTAGAAGCCGGGATCGATGCGCTGCGCCTTCTGCAGGCTGCGCACGAAGAGCCCTGCGCCGATGAGGAGCACGAACGAGAACGCCACCTGCGTGACCACGAGCGCGTGGCGCAGGTTGAAGCGCCCCGGCTTGCCCGTGCGTCCGGCCTCGGCCTTGAGCGTTGGCGCGACGTCGGGGTTGGTGGCCTGGAGCGCGGGCGCCAGCCCGAACGCCACGCCGGCGAGGAGCGACACGCCCGCGGTGAACCAGAGCACCGCGCGGTCCAGCGACACGTCCAGGTCCACGGGGATGGGGATGGGAGGCTGGAAGGCCATGAGGAGCTTGAGCGTCCAGCCTGCCAGGACGAACCCCGCGGCGCCGCCCAGCGCGGCGAGGAGGACGGTCTCCACCAGGAGCTGGCGCACCAGGGCGCCGCGGGTGGCGCCCAGCGCCAGCCGTACCGCAATCTCGCGGCGGCGGTCCTCGGCCCGGGCGAGCAGGAAGCTGGCCAGGTTGGCGCACGCGATGAGGAGCACGAGGCCGACCACGCCGAGGAGCAGGGCCGCCACGGGCTTGAGCATCCGGTCCACGAAGGGGTGGAGCGCCACGTCGCCCGAGGGGAGCGCCGAGATGACACGCTGCTTGTTGTAGTCCGGGTAGCTTTCGGAGAGGGAGGCGGAGAGCGACTTCAGCGCCGCGTTGGCCTGCTCGACGGTGACGCCGGGCCTCAGGCGAGCCTTCAGGAACATGCTCCGGCTCCCACGGTGCTGGAGCTGGTCGATGTCGCTCCCCATGAGGACGTGGGTCATCATGAGCGGGGCGTAGTAGCCGGTGACGAGCACGGGCATCGTCCCCGTGAACGCCTCGGGCGCCACCCCGACCACGGTGAAGGGAGTCCCGCCCAGCCGCACCGTGGATCCCACGACGTCCGGGTCGCCGCCGAAGTCGTTCATCCAGGTGCGGTACCCGAGGAGGGTGACCGGATGGGTGCCCGGGGTGGCGTCCTCCTCGGGGAGGAAGGCGCGGCCGAGCGCCATGGGGACGCCCAGCGCCTGGAAGTAGTCCCACGACACCAGCTCCCCGAACGCCATCTCCGGCCGATCGCCCCGCTCCACGCGGGCCAGGAACGTGCGCGTCCCGACGACGGAGGAGAACACCCCGTCGAGCGCTCGCATCTCCTGGAAGTCGGGGTACGACGACGTGGAGTACGCGTACCCGTCCGACTCGGAGGTGTAGATCTCCACCAGCTCCTCCGGGTCCCGCACGGGGAGATCCCGGATAAGGACGGCGTTGACCAGGCTGAACATGGCCGTGTTGGCGCCGATGCCCAGCGCGAGCGAGAGCACCGCGACCGCGCTGAAGCCGGGGCTGCGCAAGAGGCGGCGGACGGCGTAGCGGAAGTCGTCGGGGATCATGGGCGGGCTGCTCCGCGAGTCGGGGGTCTCCTCCCCCTACGGAGCGCGCTCCGGTCCGGTTGCACGGCGGCGCACAGCGGCGCCGGCCGGCGGCGCGTCAGCCCTTCCGCGGATCCTGGTCCGCCAGCGCCTCCGCAGTGCGCGCCTTCCGGTCGGCTCGCACCGCCTCGCGGATCGCCGGGTGCGCGGCTCCGAGGATCTGCCCGGCGAGGAGCGCCGCGTTCACCGCGCCCGCCTTGCCGATGGCCAAGGTGCCTACCGGCACGCCCCGGGGCATCTGCACGGTGGAGAGGAGCGAGTCGAGCCCGTCCAGCGACCACCCCTTCATGGGCACGCCCAGGACGGGAAGGACGGTCTTGGACGCCATCACCCCGGCCAGGTGCGCCGCACCCCCCGCCGCAGCGATGATGACCTCCAGGCCCCGCTCCTCGGCGGTCGCCGAGTACTCGGCGGCCGCGTCCGGAGTGCGGTGGGCCGAGAGCACCCGCGCCTCGGAGGGAATGCCCAGCGCCTCCAGCGTCTCGACGGCATGGGACATGGTGTCCCAGTCGGTCTTGGAACCCATGACGACCCCGACCAATGGCTTGCTCATGGCCCTCTCGCGCCCCCTTGGGAACCGCCGATCTGCCGGCGGAGAATGTCGGAGAGGACACTTTCGGCCAAACCCGGCGGAGGGTCAAGGGCCGGGGGGCCACGCGGGTCGTGCAGGAAACACTTGTTTTCTGCATCCTTGAGGAGGCATCTTGAAGGCTGGAACGTCAGGCGGCCGGTGCGCCCGGCCATGCATCGAGTCGGAGGAGACACCCATGGTTCGCAAGGGCCTGTTGATCGTCGTGCTCCTGGCCATCGCCATGCCCGCGGCGGCGCAGGAGAAGCTGGCCTGGTCATCGAAGCGCCCCGACGCCCAGGCGCCCTTCGGCGTCCTCGGCGGGCGCACGCTGGAGATGGGGGAGTACGAGCTGACCTACCGGTTCAACCAGCTCAACTCCGCCGGTACCTGGATCGAGGACACGGAGTTGCCGTGGGACTTCTGGTTCGACTACTACCAGGTCTCGCCGCTCTCCATGCGGACGCAGGTCCACAGCCTGGGGTTGGCTTTCGCGCCCACCTCGGACCTGACGCTGACCGCCAACCTGGGCTACTCGCTCCGGCACCGGGAGCAGCTCACCTCGGGCGGCGACATCTTCTACATCACCGAGTCGGACCAGCTCGGCGACCTGGAGTTGTCCGGGCTGTACCGGGTCTACGACGACGGCCCGTACCGCGCCCACGTCCACGCCGGCGTCCTCGTGCCGACGGCGCCCACGGACGTGGAGGCGCAGACCCCGTTCTCGACCCCCGGGGAGGAGCCCCTCTCCTACGACATGCGCCCCGGCGCCGGCGTGTTCGGCGCCATGCCGGGCCTCACCGTCCTGGCCCAGAACGAGACGGGCACGGTGGGCGTGCAGGTGAAGGGTACCTTCTTCTTCGGAACCAACGACCGCGACTTCGCTCCCGGGGACCGCTTCGAGTTCAACACCTGGGCCTCGGTCCGGGCCAACGAGTACCTGAGCTTCTCGGCCCGGGCGGCCTACCAGTCCTGGGGAGCCATCGAGGGCGCCGACCCCGACCTGGATCCGGTCCGTGACCCGGGCAACGACGGTTTCTTCATGAGCGGCTCGCGCCTCGACCTCCCGCTCGGCCTGAACCTCTACATGCCCGAGGGGACGCGCTTCGCCGGGCACCGCCTCTCGCTCGAGTACGTGTTCCCCGCGTCGCACAGCTACGACGGCGGCCAGTTCGGCGCCGACTGGGGGCTCATCGTCGGCTGGCAGGTGGTCTTCTAGGCGGTCGCCGGCGAACGTTCAGGGCTGCGCTGCGAAGAGGGGCGCCCCCCGACGGGGGGAGCCCCTCGAGCGTTCGTTGGACCGTGCGCCCGGGTCGGGACGGCTCCAGCGGCAGCGTCAGCCCTGCAGCGCCACCAGGTGGTAGCTCTTCTTGCCCTTCCGCAGCACGAGGAAGCGGCCCTCGATGGCGTCGCCCACGCTCACCGGGTGGGCCGGGTCTGCGATCCGCCTGTTGTTCAGGTAGATCCCGCCCCCCTCGACGGCGCGGCGCCCATCGCCCTTGGACGTGGCCACGCCGGCACGTGCCAGGAGCTCCACCAGCGCCATCCCCTCCCCTTCCAGGGCGGCGCGCGGCAGCGTCGCCGAGGGCACATCGGAGAAGACGTCCGCGACCTCGTCGGCGCCCATCCCCTCGATCTCGCCTCCGAAGAGCACGTCGGTCGCCTTGCGCGCCCGGGCCAACCCGGTCTCGCCGTGCAGGCGCCGCGTCACCTCCTCGGCCAGGGCGCGTTGGGCTTCCCGCGCCTGGGGTGCGGCGCTCACAGCGTCCTCCAGTGCTCCGATCTCCTCGCGGGACCGGAGCGAGAAGAACTTCAGGTAGCGCACCACGTCCGCGTCGTCGGCGTTGATCCAGTACTGGTAGAACCGGAAGGGTGACGTGAGCGCGGCGTCCAGCCACACGTTGCCCGCCTCGGTCTTCCCGAACTTGGTTCCGGCCGCGTTGGTCACCAGCGGGAAGACCACGCCGTACGCCTTGCCCCCGTCCGTGCGCCGGATCAGGTCAGTGCCCGCGGTGATGTTCCCCCACTGGTCCGACCCCCCCATCTGGAGGGTGCACCCCTCGCGGCGGTACAGCTCCAGGAAGTCGTAGGACTGGAGCAGGGCGTAGCTGAACTCGGTGTAGGAGATCCCCGTGTCCTCGTTCTCCAGACGCCGCTTCACAGACTCCTTGGCCATGAGCTGGTTTACAGAGAAGTGCTTGCCCACGTCCCGGAGGAAGTCCACCAGCGCGAGCCCCCCGAGCCAGTCCAGGTTGTTGGCCATGCGCGCCGGGTTCGACTTCACCTCGAAGTCCAGGAAGTGCTCCAGCTGCCGGCGGATGCCTTCGGCGTTCTCGGCGGCCTTCTCCTTGCTGAGGAGCTGGCGCTCCGCGGTCCTCCCCGAGGGATCGCCGATGAGGCCGGTACCGCCGCCCACCAGCCCGATGGGCACGTGGCCCGCCCGCTGCAGGTGGACCAGTCCCATGATGGGGAGGAGGGAGCCCACGTGGAGGCTGGCGGCCGTGGGGTCGAAGCCGATGTAGGCGGCGCGCCGCCCCTCGGCCAGGTGCTCGGCCGCCCCCTCGGTGGAGGCGTACAGCATCCCGCGCCAGTGAAGCTCTTCGATGAATGCGCTCATGGGCTGGAAGGGTACGCGCGGCGAGGGTTGGGTCAAGGGAGCGGGCCGAGGAGCGGCGTCACCAGCGGAGGCGGTGAGCGTCTCTTGCGCCCCGCGGTAGATTTCAAAAAGCGGACCTGCGCAGGAGGTGCTCATGAGCGAGTTCACCCACCGACTGCCCCACCAGCCCTGGACCAAGCCGAGTCGGAACGAGGACAAGTACTTCCACCTCGAGGACTTCCGGAAGCGCATGGAGGCGGCCCGCGAGCGGGAGGCGAGGCGGGCTCAGGACGAGCGCCAGCGCTGGCTGGACGCCCATGAGGGCCACTGCCCCAGGTGCGGAAGCCGCCTTGAGCGGATCACCTTGCACGAGGGGTCCGCGGACCAGTGCCCGGGGTGCCTCGGCGTCTGGCTCGACCACGACCTCTTCGACCGCCTCACCCACCCGCACGAAGAGAACCAGTATCTCACCGGGATCTTCCGCGGGCTCCTCCTGCAGTTCACCACGGGGGACCTGAAGACGCCCCGCCCCAAGGGCTGACGGGACCCGCCGACGGCGCTCTGCTACCACCCCTCCCGGGCCCGGAGCGCCGTCAACTGGGTGACGTGGTGCCGGCCGTGCCAGGCATACATCTGGAGCAGGAAGTCCAGGTCGATGTCCCCCAGCTCGGGGTGGCGGACGCGGCGCGCGAAGTCGTCAGCCGTCATGCACTCCAGAAGGCGCGCCCAGCGCTCGTGCAACCCGTCCAGGATGCCCAGCGACGGCTCTACCGGGACCCCGCACACGTCCGCCAGGACCGCCCAGCGATCCTGATGGTAGGTCTTCACCGAAGGCGCGTCCTCGGTGAGGGCGAGCTTGAAGCGGATGAACGCGTTGGCGTGGGAGTCGGCCAAGTGGTGCACGATCTGGCGCGGGCACCACCCGCCGTCGCGGTACGCCGTGTTCAGCCGGGCTTCGTCGAGGCCGCGCACGGCGGCGCGGGCCTCCGCCGGGAGCGCGCGGACGTGCGCCACGAGCGCACGTCGCTCTTCGGGGGTGAGCGACGAGCCCTTGGAGGCGAACTTCCCGATCGGGTACTGGATGGATTCCATGTCGGCTCCTGGAGGTTCTCCTTCGGCGTGTTCGGCAGCTCCGACGCTGCCGTCGGTATCGGCGGGCCGGGGCAGGCGGGAACTCCGCCGCCCCGGCCACCCTACCCGGGCGGCGCCAGGCGGGTGCCCAGCTCCCTCACGGCGGCCACCAGCTCGTCCAGGTCCCAGCTCCGCGTGCGATGGTTGGTGATGGCCAGGCGTAGCGCGAACGCGCCGCGCACCGAGGTGCTGGAGACCACGGCGCGCCCCGACTCCTGGAGGTCGGCGAGGAGCTCCTCGTTGAGGCGGTCCACCGCCGCGTCGTCCAGGCCCCGCGGTCGCCACCGGAAGCAGAGCACGCACAGCGGACCCGAGGCGAGCACCTCCACGCCGGGCTCGGCGCGCAGCAGCGCTTCGAGCCGGCGGGTCTGGCGCACGTTCTGGGCTGCCAGCCGACCGATCTTCTCCGTGCCGTGGTGCCCCAGGAGGAACCAGGCCTTCAGCGCCCGGAACCCACGGGTGAGCTGCGGGCCGTACTCGTACATCCAGCGGTCGGTGGCGGCGACGCCCCGCGCCAAAGGGTTCAGGTAGCTGGCGGACGAGGCGAAGGGGCGGCGGTGGTCGACGGGATCGCGCACGAGGATGCACGCCGCCTCGATGGGCACGTGCATCCACTTGTGCAGGTCGAAGGCCAGCGAGTCGGCTCTCTCCATCCCCGCCACGAGGGGGCGCAGCTCCGCGGAGAGGGCGGCGATCGCGCCGAAGGCGCCGTCCACGTGCATCCAGAGCTTCTCCCGGGCGCACACGTCGGCGATGGCCTCCAGGGGATCCACCGCGCCGTGGTCCACCGTGCCCGCGGTGGCCACCACGCAGAAGGGCCGGAGCCCCGCGGCGCCATCCGCGGCGATGGCCCGCTCCAGCGCGGTCACGTCCATGCGCCAGGCGCGGTCCACGGGGATCTTGCGCAGCCGGTCGGTGCCGATCCCCAGGAGGCGGACGGCACGGTCCACCGAGTTGTGCACCGCCTCCGAGGCGTACAGCGCCAGAGAGAGGGCTGCGACGCCCTCCCGGCCCACCTCCACCGGCGCGCTCCCCGCGGGCGGGTGGGCGTCCGCCCGGTCCCTGGCGGCGGCGAGGCCCACCAGGTTCGCCATGGAGGCTCCCGACACGAGGATCCCCGAGCCCGCCGAGGGCCACCCCATGGCGGCCTTCAGCGTCTCCACGACCTGCCGCTCCACGAAGAGCGCTCCCGTCTGCGCTCCGGCGCAGTTCACGTTCATCGCGGCGGCCACGAAGTCGGCGTACGCCCCCAGGGTGGTGCCGGTGCCGTTCACCCATCCCCAGCCGCGCGGGTGGATGTTCCCCAGGTGGTAGGGGAGCACGTGCTCCCGGAAGCGCGCCACCGTCTCGTCGAGGGGCGCGCCTGCGGCGGGCAGGGGCCCCGACAGGGCCCGCCGGGTCTCCGGGGGCACCGGGCGCCAGACGGGCACCGCGCCGATCCCCCGGTGCAGCGCCACCATCTCGTCCACGAGGCTGTGGCCCAGCGCGCGGACCTCCTCCCACTCCCCGTCGGTGGTCGGGTCGAGCGTCTCCTCGGCCGGTGCCGGCCCGTCGTGCTCGTGCGTCTCCATCGTCGTCCCCTATCTTCCCTGTCCGTGACCACCTACGCGGAGTACTGGGCCGTGGTGCGGCGCATCCCCCGGGGGTGCGTTGCCACGTACGGCCAGGTCGCCGACCTCGCCGGCCTTCCCGGCCGGGCCCGCCAGGCGGGGTATGCCCTGGCCGCCCTCCCCGACGAAAGCGACCTCCCCTGGCATCGGGTCGTCAATGCCCGGGGCGAGGTGAGCCGCCGCGCCGGCGGCTCGGCGTTCGAGACGATCCAGCGCGTCCTCCTGGAGGCCGAGGGGGTCGTCTTCGACGCCGCGGGCCGCATCCCTCTGGAGCGCTACCGCTGGCGCCCGGGCGAAGCGGCGCCACCCCGCAGGAACGCGTCCACCACCGCCAGGAAGTAGGGGCGGGGCGACTCCAGGAGGGCCGCGTGGTCCCCGCCGGGGATCACCACCCACGCCCGGTCGGGCGTGCCCAGCCCCTGGAAGAGCGCCGCCTGCGCCTCGGCGGGCGCCAGGGGGTCCCGCTCCCCGTGGAGCACGAGCGTGGGCACGCGCACCTGGGCCGGATCCAGCGCGCCCCACTGGTGGGTCCGGGTCCAGTCAACCCGCACCGGGTCCGCCGCCAGCGCCGCGGCCACGTAGGCCGCGACCGCCTCCCGGGATATCGAGCCCGGCGTGATGAAGTCGCTCGCTGCCGCCTGCGCCGTGGTGGCGCGCCGCGGCGGGTCTCCCGACGGCTCCTCCACCGGGGGCTTCGTGCCCGGGCGGAAGGGGTAGCCGAAGAGCACGAGGCGGTCCACCAGATCGGGGTGGCGCTGGGCGGTGAGCTGGCTCACCAGCGATCCCTGGGACCAGCCGAGGATGTACACCGGTCGCCCGTCCTCCCGCCCCCGGATCCACCCGAGCACGGCGGCCAGGTCCGCCACCGCCCGGTCGGGGGTGAGCCACCCGGTGGCGTCCCGGGGGGTCGCACCATACCCGCGCTGGTCGAGGCCGTACGACGCGTACCCCAGCTCCACCAGGCCGTCCATGAGGGAGAGCTCCTCTCCCGGCACCTGGAGGTCGAAGTCCGGGAGCGCGCTCCATGTGCGGCCGTGGAGGAGGAGGATGGCGGCGTGGGGCTCCGCAGGGCGCTTCTCCCAGACGGCCATTGGGTGCCCGTCGGACGACACGCTGTGCCGCGCCGGCGGGGCCTGGCACGCCGCGGGCACCTGCCACGATGCCCACGCCAGGGCGGCCGCTCCGACGAAGCCCGCCGCGCGTCCCATGCTGCCGCGTCGTGTCGGTCTGGTCGTCGACCCGATGGTCATCCGCGTCTTCGTCCCCCTTTTCGTCCCCGGTGTCGTCCCCTCTGTCGTCCCCGGCGCGCGCCGCCCCCGCCCGCGCCACGGCCCGGTGATCATGGGGGCCGGCAGGCGGCGGCGCCAATGCCGGGCGTCGGCACCCCCCGGGACCGCTGGGACGCCGTCGGAGACGTCCGCGTGGGGGGCCCCCGCTGCGCTCCGCACTATACTAACCTCTCAGGGTACGCTTTGATGGTTCTTGCGTGTATCTTCCGACGTAACGAGATTTCAATGGTTATGGAATCTGTCATCTTCCCCTTCGAAGCCGACCAACTCGCGCTCGACTTCCTCAACGCCGGGCTCGAGCCGGGGCCGGGGCCGGGGCCGGAGCGGGTGGCGGCCTGGCTCCACCAGGCCGGCCTAGCCACCGAGGCAGACGTCCGGTGCCTGGCGGCGAGCCCGCCGCTGACCCGGATCCTGCTCACCGAGGCCTTCGCCCTCCGGGACGGCGTGGGCGATGCGGTGGCGGCATTCCAGCGGGGCGCCCTCCTCCCTGAGCACGCCCTCTTCGCCCTCAACCGGGTCCTGGGTACGCGGAGCACGTCGCTGCGTGTGGACCCCCGGGGCGTGGCTGCGGCGCTGGCGCAGGTGGAGGAGGCTCGGTTCCCGGAGGGGCTCCTGGCCCCCGTGGCCGCGGCGGCGGCAGAGCTCCTGGCCCACGGGGACAGGTCACGCCTCCGGCGGTGCTCGGCGGACGGGTGTGGCCGCTGGTTCTACGATGTGTCCCGCAACGGCCGCAGACGCTGGTGCTCCATGGCGAGGTGCGGAAACCGGGCAAAGGTGGCGGCCCACTATCGCAGGCACCGCGGGGCGCTGGCTGACGTATCCTAGCCGCCGTGCCGCGTCTCCCGGCGCGGCGGCGTTCCGACCCCCGCTACCGCTTCTCCCGGAGGCCTTCCAGGGGTGGCCTCCAGGGCGCGTCCGGAGCCAGGTCGGGCGCGCGCCTCCCCCACACGCCGCCGTGTGCCTTCCCCTTCCCTCCCGCCTCGCCCTTCAGGTGGCACACCACCAGCTTCTGGGCCACGTTCATCGCCGGGAGGAGGGAGTGGAGGCTGACGTGCCGGCCTGCCACGCCCCGGGCGAGGAGCCGGTCCCGGAGCTCCCAGTAGCCGAAGTCGGCGCTGGTGAGCCCCACCACGTTCTCCGGGCCCAGGAAGGCGGGCACCGCCGCATCGTACGGGACGGTCCCATCGCCGGTGTCCACCGGGCGTGCCGGGGGTTCGTCCTTGCGGCGGGGGGAGCCGGACGGGTAGCCGTTCTTCCGGTCGGCGGAACGGAGGTCGAACCAGGGCCCGCCGTCGGGACCCACCGTGATGTGCAGGTGCACCCGCGTCTCTTCGCCGAGTCCCACCAACGCCAGCCAGTCGTCCTTCGTGAGCCCCACGGCCGACAGGCCGAGGCGACCCACGCGGGTGCGGTGCTCCGACGCCTGCGTCAGGAGGCGCTGCAGGAGCTCGCGAGCTGCCGGAAGGAGCGCATCCGCGTCGCGGTCCGCTCCTTCCAGCCCGTGCATCCGGATCTGCTCGGCGAGCGTGCGCACCACCGACGCCTGCCAGGTGGCCGCCCGGAAGAGGTCCACCCCGAGCCCCGCGTCCGCGGTCACCGCGCCCCGGTACCTGGGGAGGAGGTGGTAGAGCGACGGCGTGAGGCGCGCCGCCTCTCGCTCCCGGGAAGCGGATTCGCCGGGGAGCTCCCCCTGTCCGGTAACCACCTTGAGCGCGGCCTCGAACGAGCCCCGGAACGGCGCGCCGAGCGTGGCCACCCTCCGGACCCGCTTGCCCGCAGTGCGCTGCAGGTATCCTGCGATGACGAGCCCCCCCATGGAGTGCCCGACCAGGTCCACCTGGCCGCGGCGCGCGGTGTACCCCACAGCGTGGTAGTGGCGCAGGAGCGCGGTGCGCGCCACCACCTCCTCCACGAACGCGGCGAGGTCGGCCTCCACGGCGTCCAGGGGCTGACGCCAGTCGTATGCGAAGGGATAGACCGGGACGGGCTCGTCCGCGGCCTCGGACAGGTCGTGGCGGAGCTCCTCCACGAGGTCGCCGTAGGGGAAGCCGAAGACTGCGTCGGCGCGCACGCGAGCCGGCTCTTTCTGCTCCCAGCGCACGTCGTCGGGGTGGAGCTGGATCCGCTCCCAGCTCTTCCGCACCATCCCCCACACCCCCTCGGGGTCCACCGGGTACTCGTCCCGCAGATGGGTGGCGGTGATGCCCGGGACGACGACGACGGGGGGTTGAGCGCGGAGCATGGCGGCCTCCGGGGAGGGAGGTGGGCTGGGAAGGCCGTGGCACGAGCGTACGCACACCGCGCCCGCCCCGCAACACGCTGCGGACGCCCCGCGCGACCGGGAGCACCTCGCGCGGCGGCGCCGGAACGCCCACGTTGTCGCGCCATGAGAACCTCGACCGCCCTCTCCGCGCTCCTGGCCGCCGTCGCGGCCCTCCCCCTCCAGGCGCAGACCACCGCGTTCACCGGAGCCACCGTGTGGGACGGGACGGGCTCGGCGCCCCTGGCCGGGGCCACGCTCCTGGTCCGCGACGGACGCGTGGTGTCGGTGGGGACCAAGCCTCCCCCCGCAGGGATCCCGGTGATCTCCCTGGCGGGGAAGCACGTCATGCCGGGGCTGGTGGACGTGCACGCCCACGTCACCGGCCGGTGGGCCCCGCAGGGTGTGGACGATCCCCGCCGCCGGGTGGAGGAGGAGCTCCTCCTCTTCGCCCGGTACGGGGTCACCACCGTCAACAGCCTGGGAGACGAGCCTCCCGAGGCGTTCGCCGCGCGGGACGCCTCCTTCGACCCGGGGCTAGGGCGGGCCAGGCTCTTCGTGGCCGGCCCGGTGATCACCTCGGCCACCGAGGCCGAGGCGCGCGCGGCGGTGGCGGCGAACGCCCGTGCCGGAGCGGACTGGATGAAGCTCCGCTACGACGACAACCTGGGCACCGTCGCCAAGATGCCCTGGGAGGCGGTCCACGGCGTCGCGGACGAGGCCCATCGGCGCGGCTACCGCCTGGCCACGCACCTCTTCTACCTGGAGGACGCGAAGCGCCTCCTCCGCGAAGGGAGCGACATGGTGGCCCACTCCATCCGGGACGCCGACGTGGACGCCGAGGTGATGGCGCTCCTGAGGGAACGGCGGGTGTGCTACGTGCCCACGCTCACCCGGGAGCTGTCCACCTTCGTGTACGCCGAGGAGCCCGCGTTCTTCGAGGACCCCTTCTTCCAGCGGTGGGCCGACGCAGCGGAGGTGGCCCGCCTGTCGGCTCCCGACGAGCGCCGAGCCGTCGCCGCCAGCCCCGCCGGCGCGCGCTACCGCGTCGGGCTGGGACAGGCCCAGCGCAACCTGACGGCGCTGGTGGACGCGGGGCTCCTCGTGGCCATGGGCACCGACGTGGGCCCAGCCGGGCGATTCCCGGGGTACTTCGAGCACCTGGAGCTCACGCTCATGGCCGAGGCCGGGCTCACGCCGGCGCAGGTCCTGCACACCGCCACGGCGGGAGCCGCGGAGTGCCTGAAACGGGACGACGTGGGCACGCTGCAACCGGGCCGCTGGGCCGACTTCCTCGTCCTCGACGCGGACCCGCTCGAGGACGTGGCGAACACGCGGCGCCTTTCCGCGGTCTACGTCGCCGGGAACCTGGTGCGCTGAGCGCCGCGCGCCTCAGAGCGACGGCAGCGCGTACCGCTCCAGGTACGCCAGGTCGAAGTCGTCGAAGGAGACCACGTAGACCGAGCGGGCGCCGAACCCTACGACGCGCTTGCCCGCGTCCAGCGTCACCGCGCCCACGCGGCGCCCCACCCGGTCGAAGAGGTCGTACGCGGTGGGATCGCCGGCCTCCACATGGCGGCGCACCCAAGCGCGCCCCTGGGGATCCACGGGGATGCGACCACCCTGGAACGCGGGCTTCCGGTCGGGCCAGGTGTAGCGGTCCGCCTCCCGGCGTCCGCCCCCGGGCCCGCCGCGCTGGAGGCTCATGGAGGGGCGGCCATCCTGGATCTCGATTCTCACCGCGACTCCGCCGGCGCGCCCCGCCTCGGAGAGGTACTCCTCCTTGTCGACCGCGGTGACGCGCACCGCCTGGTGCGGCACGGCGGGCCCCCGGCGCACAGTCCCGTCGGGCGCCACCCACTCCACGTGGTAGTCGCCGGAGCGGGCGATGACGACGGAGCCGTCGGGCGCGACGCCCCAGGCGTCCTCGGGGGTGAGCGGGAGGGGCTCGATGCTCACGTTCTGGTTGTCCGCACCCCCGGAGCGCGTGGTGCGCTGGTCCTGGAGCTTGATGGTCGCCACGGCCACCGGCTCGCCGCCGCCGCGGGGGAGGCGGAGGACGTCGCCCGAGTCCGGGGGCGCGGCGCCCAGCCCCCTCCCCAGGGTGCGGAAGTAGATGCTCCCCGCACCGTCCACCGCCTGGGGAAGGGCCAGCACCAGGGGCCGTCCGGGCTCGAAGTCGCCCTGGGCGATGGGCCGCGTGGCCCCGAACTTCAGGTCCGGCGCCAGCGTGACCAGGCGGGCGTTGCCCAGGTCCACCAGGAGCGTGGAGTCCCCTGGGAGGGGCCAGACTGCGTCGGGCTGGAGATACTCCTGGGGGCCCTGTCCCTTCGATCCCACCACCGTGCGCTTCCCGGCGTCCAGGTCCACGAGGTAGAGCGCCGCGCCCAGGGGGTCGGCCACGAGGAGCCTCCCGTCGCGGAGCTCCCGCACGGTCTGGATGGACCCGAAGTCCTCGGGGAAGGTGGCGGTGGCTCGCCCAAGCGGCGTCTGGGCCGGGGCCTGCGCGGCGAGGAGGACGAGGCAGACGAGGGAGGCGGAGATGGAGGCGGCGCGGGTGGCCATGGCGGCAGGGCGTGGAGGGTGCGAGTCGGAGAAGGACGTCGTGGACATGGGTTGGATGCGCCGTGGCCCGGGCGCGGTTGCTAC
>JBFYZE010000400.1:0-3322 GCA_041309665.1 Gemmatimonadales bacterium
GTGCGCGTGGAGCTGTCGTCGCTCCCCGACGTGCGGGACGTCCAGGTCACGGGTGGGCAGCCCCGGGAGATCCGCGTGGAGCTGGATCCGGAGCGGCTCGCCACCTACGGCATCGACCCGCTGCGCGTGGCCCAACGCCTCGCCGCGGAGAACGTCGAGGGCGAGGCGGGCACCTTCACGGCCGACGACAGGGTGGTGCGCGTCACCGCCGGGTCCTTCCTGGCCGACGCCGGCGACGTGGAGAACGTGGTGCTGGACGTGAGGAACGGCGCGCTCGTGCAGGTGCGCGACGTGGCCAGGGTGATCGACGGTCCGGCGGAGGTGTCCACATACACCTTCCACTCCGAGGGCGGTTCCGACTGGGTGCCCATGGTGACCGTGGGCGTCTCCAAGCGCCCCGGCGCCGACGCCACCAAGGTCGGGCGCTCGCTTGAGCACAAGCTGGAGGAGCTGGAGGGTCGCGTCGTCCCGGAGAACACGACGGTGAAGGTCACCCGCAACTACGGGGAGACGGCGCGGCACAAGGTGCTCACGCTGCAGGAGCACCTGGCGCTGGCGGTGGTCTCGGTGGGGCTGGTCATCCTCCTCACCATGGGGTGGCGTGCCGCCGTCGTGGTGATGATCTCGGTGCCGCTCACCTTCGCCCTCACGCTCTTCGTGTACCAGATCTTCGGGTACACGCTGAACCGGGTGACGCTGTTCGCGCTCATCTTCGTCACCGGGATCGTGGTGGACGACTCCATCATCGTCGCGGAGAACATGGAGCGGCACTTCAAGATGAAGGACCGCCCGCTTCGCGCCGCCGCCATCGCCGCCGTGGACGAGGTGGGAAACCCCACCATCCTGGCGACGCTGACGGTCATCGCCGCGGTGCTCCCCATGCTCTTCGTGAGCGGCCTCATGGGGCCGTACATGAGTCCCATGCCCGTGGGCGCCACCGTGGCCATGCTCTTCTCCCTGGCCGTGGCGCTCATCGTGACGCCCTGGCTGGCGTTCAAGCTGCTGGGCTCGGGGCACGGCCACGGTGACGGTGAGGAGTACGCCCTGGAGAAGACCTGGATCTACCGGAACTACGAGGCCGTCATGCGGCCGCTCCTGGCCCGTCCCCGCCAGATGGCGATGGCGCTGGGCGCGGTGGCGGTCCTGCTCCTGGGCGCCACCGGGATGTTCGTGACCCGGTGGGTGGAAGTGAAGATGCTCCCCTTCGACGACAAGAACGAGGTGCAGGTCATCCTCGACATGCCGGAGGGGACGCCCCTGGAGACCACCCTGGCGCTGGCCACGGACATGGGCCGGGCCGTGGGCGCGGTGGCCGAGGTGGCCGACGTGCAGATGTACGCGGGCGTGGCGGCGCCCTTCAACTTCAACGGGATGATCCGCCACTACTACCTGCGCCAGGGCGCCCACGTGGCGGACCTGCAGGTGAACCTGGTTGACAAGGGGGAGCGGAAGCTGGAGAGCCATGACGTGGCGCTCGTGCTGCGCCCCATCGTGGCGGAGATCGCTGCGCGCTCCGGGACGGGAGCGCGGGTGAAGGTGGTGGAGGTGCCTCCGGGCCCACCGGTGATGTCCACCCTGGTGGCGGAGATCTACGGCGACGACGAGGCGGAGCGCGTGCGCGTGGCCCGGGAGGTCATGGACCGCTTCGAGGCCGCCGAGGGCGTCGTGGACGTGGACTGGTCGCTGGCGGACCCCATGCCCGAGCTGCGCATGGAGGTGGACGCCGAGAAGGCGGCGCTCTCCGGCGTGGCCAAGGAGCAGGTGGTCGGGGCGCTCCGTCTGGCGCTGGCCGGGCAGGTGGTGTCCCACCTGTCGGTGCCCGAGTCCCGGAGCCCGGTCCCGGTGCGGGTTCGCGTGCCCGAGGCCGACCGTTCCGGAGAGGATCGGCTGGGCCGCATCCACCTCGGGTCCATGATGGGGACGATGGTTCCCGCCGGGGAGCTGGTGCGCACCGTGGAGGCCACCCGGCCCCAGGTGGTGGACCGGAAGAACGGCAAGCCGGTGGTATACGTCATGGGCGAGGTGGCCGGGTCGGTGGAGAGCCCGGTGTACGCCATCCTCGACATGGAGGAGTCGCTGAACGAGATCGAGGTGGCCGGCGGCGGCGGGCTGGGCGTGCTCATGTCCCGCGAGCCGTCGTCCACGGAGCGTCCCGTGATGAAGTGGGACGGCGAGTGGCAGATCACCTACGAGGTGTTCCGTGACCTGGGGATCGCCTTCGCCGGCGCGCTGGTGCTCATCTACATCCTCATCGTCGCCTGGTTCGGCTCCTTCGTGACGCCGCTCGTCATGATGGCGGCCATCCCGCTCACGCTCATCGGCATCGCGCCGGGACACCTGCTCGTGGGGGCGTTCTTCACGGCCACGTCCATGATCGGCATGATCGCGCTGGCCGGGATCATGGTGCGCAACGGGATCCTCCTCATCGACTACCTGGAGGCCCGGCTGGACGCGGGGGTGCCGCTCGAGAAGGCCATCATCGAGGCCGGCGCGGTGCGCACCCGGCCCATCGTCATCACGGCGGCGGCGGTCGTCATCGGCGCCTTCGTGATCCTGTTCGACCCCATCTTCCAGGGCCTGGCCGTCGCGCTCATCGCCGGGTCCGTGGCATCCACCGTGCTCTCCCTGCTGGTGGTGCCGGGGATCTACTTCCTCATGAACCGCAACGCCAAGGAGGTGACGCCGTGAAGCTCGTGGTCCTGATGTACCTCGAAGACGACGCGCCCAACGTGGAGAAGCTGCTGCAGGCCCACCAGGTGGCGGCCTACAGCGAGCTCCCCGTGACCGGGCACGGGCTGGGCACCGCCGGCTGGTACGGCACCGTGGCGCCCTACAAGTCCCGCATGCTCATCGCGCTGCTGACAGCGGCCAAGGCCGCCGAGCTCGTGGCCGCGGTGGACCGGTGCACCGGCTGCAGCGACCCCAACCACCCGATCCACGCCTGGACGCTGGCCGTGGAGCAGGCCGTGGCCTCGGGGTCCCCCTTCACCTCCGGCGAGAGCTGACCATGTCCCTCGATCACGCCATCCGCCTCATCGCCGGAACGTTCATCCTGGCGTCCCTGGCCCTGGGCTGGTGGGTGAGCCCGTGGTGGTTCCTCTTCACGGCGTTCGTGGGGTTGAACCTCGTCCAGTCGTCCGTCACCAGGTGGTGCCTGATGGAGGACATCCTGAGGGCGACGGTGTTCAAGGGGAGCAAGGCCGGGCAGGGCTGAGCGGGAAACGGGAGGGCCGCGCCGGCCGGGGCGCCGCCCTCAACTTGTCCGCCGAAGGCCCCCCCGCGAGCTTTTTTGCTCGCGGGGGTTGGTCGTTGAGGAGCCGGT
>JBFYZE010000401.1:0-5374 GCA_041309665.1 Gemmatimonadales bacterium
GCGCGCCGGGGACGCCGCCGCCGCGGAGGGCCCCGCCTGGATCCCCCACCCCGCCAGGCACGGCGGCGAGGGCGGTCGAATGCCCCGCCATCGCCGCCCCGGCGGTGGCGACGGCCGCCCCGCGGACGAACGTGCGCCGATCCATGGGAGGGTTCCGTCAGGGGTTCGCGGGAGCCGACGCGGCGGCCCTGGCCACGTCGGCCTCCGCCGCGACGCGTCCGAAGCCGGGCCACCACGGATCGGCCACGATCTGCTGGAAGACCTGCATGGCCCGCGCCGTGTCGCCCGCCACGAGGAGCCGCGTGGCCACGCCGTAGCCGACCGTCTCGAGGCGGTACGGGGCATCGGGCGCGAGGTTCAGCAGCTCCTCGGCGGTCTTCAGCCCCTTGGCGTACAGGAGGTCGTGGTAGTACGAGAGGTTCTCCCCCACGTCCAGCCCCTCGGGGATGGCCTTCGCCAGCGCCTCGGCTTCCGCCTGCCGCCCCGCCCGCAGGAGGGCGCGGGCGCCCCACTCGGTCATGGCGACCTGCGAGCCCGGGTCGCTCCCGTTGCGAGAGCAGCTCCGGAACGCCTCGGAGTCGGCGGCCTTGGCAGCCGCGTCGTCCGCCAGCCCGATGCAGCGCATGTACTCGTCGGCGGCGTCCTCGAAGCGCCCGCTCACGAAGTAGGCGAGCCCCAGGTGGTACGACACGTCCCAGTTGAAGGGCGCCAGCTCCTGGGCCTTCTCCAGGTCGCGGATGGCGTTGTCGAACTCCCGCACCGAGATGTAGCGGTGGCCGCGGAAGCGCCAGGGGCGCCAGTCGTCGGGAGCCATCCCGATGACCTTCGTGTAGATCGCCATCTCGTCGCGGTAGTGCCACGAGTTGCGACGCGCGCGGCCCGCGGCGATGAGGAGCTCGATGTCGTCGGGCGCGAGAGCCAGGGCCGAGTCGGCGGCAGCGATCTCGCCCAGCGTGTCCTCCTTGGCGAAGAGCTGCTCGCCGAGGAGCGAGGTGGCCTCGGGCTGGGGTGAGGGAGCCTGTTCGGGCGGAGGCGGAGGCTCGGTGCAGGCGGTCAGGATCAGGGGTAGGACGGCGAGACGAAGCGCGCGGCGCATGGGCTGCTCCCGGGAATGGGGTGGTGCGGCACGCTACGGGGCCGGGGGGTGGGCGGCAAGGCTGCCGACGCAGCGACACTGCCGACGCAGCGACCTGGCCTCATGCCTTGAGGGTCTTCACCCCATAGCGCTTGAAGGCCGGGTCGCGCGTGACGAGCGTCAGCCCCTCGGCAGCGGCCTGGGCCACGAGTAGCCGGTCGAAAGGATCACGGTGGTGCCATGGGAGCCCCTGGACGGCTTCCGCGTGCGCCAAGCGCACGGGGAGTTCCTCGAACCCCGACTCCGCCACCGCGTCCACGACCCGCCGGTGCGTCGTGAGACGCCCCAGGGACGCCTTGATGGCGATCTCCCAGCCGCTGGCGGCGCTCACGTAGACCTGCTCCGCTTGGTGGATGGCATCCATGGCCTTCGCGGAGAGCCTCGCGCCCTCGTCCCACCAGATGAGGACGTGGGTATCGAGGAGGAGCCTCACGAGCCCTCGCCCTCGAAGGCCGAGCGGATCTTGTCGGGGAGGGGCGCGTCGAAGTCGTCCCGGACCTTCCAGGCCCCGCGCCCCCGTCCCGCCTTCCTGAGGGGCCGCACGTCGTCCAGCGGCACGAGCCGGGCCTTGGGCTTCCCCGACTTCGAGATCACGATCTCCTCCCCCTGCGCGGCACGCTCCACCAGAGCCGACAGCGAGGTCTTGGCTTCGTAGAGGCTCACGGTCTCACGAACGACGAGGCGGCGGGCGATCATGCGTGATGATATGATTTCTGACCACATTGGTCAATATCTGCTCCAAGGGCTGCCGGATCCGTGACAGCCCACCTCCATTGTCCCCCCTCCGGTCCGTGCGTACGATCTCCGGAGTTCCCCACCCGTCGGAGGATCCCCATGAGGCTCCGTGCCGTGGCCACGGTATCCGCGCTGGCCCTGCTCGCGCTCGCTCCCCTCGCCCAGTCCATCGTCGCCCAGGGCGTCCCCGCTCCGGCACCCGCCGCGCAGGGCGGCACGCTCGGCTTCTACCGGTTCCCCGACCTGCACGGCGACGTGGTGGTCTTCGCCGCCGAGGGGGACCTCTGGAAAGCGTCGGTGACCGGGGGCGTGGCGCAACGCCTCACCACGCACCCCGCCGAGGAGACGGACCCGGCGATCTCCCCAGATGGGCGCACGCTGGCGTTCACGGCCCGCTACGAGGGGCCGGCCTCGCTCTACACGATGCCCATGGCGGGAGGCGTCCCCGTGCGCTGGACGTACGAGGCCGAGGCGGCCATCGCCACCACGTGGACGCCTTCGGGCGAGTTGGTCTACACCACCACCCACTACTCCACCCTCCCCCAGAGCCAGCTCGTGCGCCTGAACCCGGCCGACGGGGCCCGGACCCGCGTCCCCCTCTACACCGCCACCGAAGGGAGCTGGGACGCGGCGGGGGAGGTCCTCTACTTCGTGCGCCCCGCATTCCACAACAACGTCACGAAGCGCTACACCGGCGGCACCGCCCGGGACGTCTGGAAGTACGTGGACGGTGCGGCCGAAGCCGTGGAGCTCACCGGCGACTACAAGGGTGAGAGCCACTCCCCGATGTGGTGGAGCGGCCGCGTCTGGTTCGTCACCGACCGCGACGGGACGATGAACCTCTGGTCCATGGACGAGCGCGGCGGCGACATCCGGCAGCATACCCGCCACAGCGGGTGGGACGTGCGCAACCCCGACCTCCAGGCTGGGCGCATCGTCTACGAGCTGGGCGCCGACCTGAGGCTCTACGACATCGCCTCCGGCGCGGACCGGGACATCCCCATCACGCTGGCCTCCGACTTCGACCAGCTGAGGGAGAAGTGGGTGGACAACCCCATGGAGTATCTCACCTCGGCGCACCTGAGCCCCTCCGGCGACCGGGTGGTGCTCACGTCACGGGGGCGCGTGTTCGTGGCGCCGGTGGAGGCCGGGCGCTTCGTGCGCGCCTCCACCCTGGAAGGCGTGCGGTACCGCGACGCCGTCTTCCTCCCCGACGGCCAGACGCTGGCCACCCTCTCCGACGAGAGCGGCGAGTTCGAGTGGGTCACCCTCCCCGCCACGGGTATCGGCGAGGGCCGAGCCCTCACCAGCGGCGGGGACGTGCTCCGCTACGACGGCGTCCCCTCCCCCGACGGGAAGTGGATCGCCTACACCGACCACCGCCGCGATCTCTGGGTGCTGGAGGTGGCCACGGGGAAGCACCGCAAGGCGAGCCGCGACCGCAACGGCTCCGGCGACCCGGCCTGGTCCCCCGACTCGCGCTGGCTCGCCTTCGTGGAAGCGGCGCCCAACACGTTCAGCCAGGTGAAGCTCTTCGACGCCGGGAGCGGTGACGTCACCACGCTGACCTCCGACCGGGTGAACGCCCAGACGCCGGCTTGGGACGCCAAGGGCGACTTCCTCTGGTTCCTCTCCGACCGGCGCCTGGTGTCCTCGGTCCAGAGCCCTTGGGGGAGCCGGCAGCCCGAGCCGTACTTCGACAAGCAGTGGGAGATCTACGAGATCGGCCTCCGGCCCGACGTGCGCTCGCACTTCAGGCCAGCCGACGAGCTGACGCCCGAGGCCGCGAGCGAGTCGTCGGGTGGCGGGGGCGCCAATCCGCGCGCCTCAGGGGGATCTGCGAACCCCGCCAGCAGCCCCTCCGGCGCCGGGGCATCAGGCGCGCAGGCGGCACCCTCGCTCGTCCGCATCACCCTCGACGGGATCCAGGCGCGGGTCCGCCGCGTCCCGGTGGAAGCGGGCAACTACGGCGGCCTCTCCGCCAACGCCTCGGCGCTCTTCTACCAGTCCCGCGACGCCGGACAGTTCGGCGGCGGGAACCTGGTGGCGCTCCCCATCACCTCCGACGACCCAAAGCCCGTGGTGATCGCCGAGGGCGTGAACGGCTACGGACTCTCCGGCGACGGGAAGAAGCTCCTCCTCCGCCAGCGCGACGCGTTCTACGTGGTGGACGCGAAAGCCGCCAAGCCGGGCAACCTGCAGGATGGGAAGGTGGACCTCTCGGGGTGGAAGTTCTCCCTGGACGTGCGCCAGGACTTCCGGCAGATGTTCCTCGACGCGCTCCGCATGGAGGAGGACTACTTCTACGACCCGGGCATGCACGGCCTGGACTGGAAGGCCGTGACGGCCAAGCACCTGGCGCTGGTGGACCGGGTCACCACCCGGGACGAGCTCTCCGACCTGATCGGCCGCGCCGTGGGCGAGCTGTCGGCGCTGCACACCGCCGTGCGCGGAGGCGAGATGCGCACCGGCGACGACAACGTCCAGGTCGCCTCGCTGGGCGCCCGCCTGGCCAAGGACCCGACCGCCGGCGGCTGGCGCATCGAGTACGTCTACCGCTCCGACCCCGACTACCCCGAGGAGATGAGCCCCCTGGCCGACCCGTACCTGGGCGTGGCCGAAGGGGACGTCATCGTGGCCGTGAACGGCGCAGGCACCGCCGAACTGGCCGACATCGGCGTGCTGCTGCGCGACCAGGTGGGCAAGCAGGTGCGGCTCTCGGTGCGCACCGGGAGCGCCGCGCCCAGGGACGTCATCGTGACGCCTGTGGGCAACGAGTCCAACCTGCGCTACGCCGACTGGCAGTACACGCGGCGCCTCAAGGTGGAGGAGGACGGCAAGGGCAGGATCGGCTACGTCCACCTGCGCGCCATGGGCGGCGGCAACCTCACCGAGTGGTACCGCAACTTCTACCCGGTCTTCGACCGCCAGGGGCTCATCCTGGACATGCGGCGCAACTCGGGCGGCAACATCGACTCGTTCCTCCTGGAGAAGCTCCTGCGCAAGGCGTGGATGTACTGGAAGGAGAACGTGGGCGACGTGAGCTGGAACATGCAGTACGCCTTCCGCGGCCACATGGTGGTGCTGGTGGACCAGAACACCGCCTCCGACGGCGAGGCCTTCGCCGACGGCTTCCGCCGGCTCGGGATGGGCAAGGTGATCGGCATGCGCACCTGGGGTGGCGAGATCTGGCTCGGCGCCTCCAACGTGCTCACCGACGGCGGCCACGCCCGGGCGCCCTCCATGGGGGTGTTCGGGCCTGAGGGCGAGTGGCTCATCGAGCAGATCGGCGTGATCCCCGACATCGAGGTGGACAACCTCCCCAGGGCCACCTTCGACGGCCATGACGCGCAGCTCGACGCCGCGATCCGGTACCTGCAGGAAGAGATCGCCAAGGACCCGCGGCCGGTGCCGGCGCCCCCGCCGTACCCGAAGCGGGCGTTCCGCTACCCAGGCGAGGGCGGGCGTTAGGCGGCTGAGCGGCCGCGCGCGCGCCAGCCGCGC
>JBFYZE010000402.1:0-3072 GCA_041309665.1 Gemmatimonadales bacterium
CCAGCGGCTCGTTGCGCGCCACCTCGGAGCGGGCGAACACCAGCAGGCGCTGCGTCAGCCGCGCCGCCTCCTGGGCCGCCTGCAGGAGCGCGCTCGTGCTGGCGTGGGCAGCGCTCCCCTCCCGCACGTCGGAGAGGAGCTGGCGGGCCTCGCCCAGGAGGGAGGTGAGGAGGTTGTTGTAGTCGTGGGCCACGCCGGCTGCGAAGCGCGACACCGCTTCCATCTTCTGGGCGTGGGCCGACTCCTCCTGGGCCTGGAGGGGGACGCTCACGTCCTCCACGGACCCCACCAGGAGCACCGCCCCCGAGGGCACGGGAAGCACCCGCAGGTTGATCCGTGCCTGGACGGTGGCGCCGTCCTTGCGCAGGAGCGGCGTGTCGATCCCCTGGAGAGCGCCCGCTTCCATGCGGTCCTGCAGGATCTCCCGGGCCAGGCCCGGGTGGGGATGGAGCGCCCCCGCCCGCGTCCCCAGGAGCTCCTTGGCCGAGCCGTATCCCAGGAGCCGGGCCAGGGCGGCGTTGGCGAACACGGGCTCGCCTTGCACCGTCACCGCGAACAGCCCCACGGGGCAGGTCTCGGCGACGAGGCGGGCAGCCGCTTCAGCGGCGGAATGGGGGGGGGCCGGGCCTGAGCGCGACGCGCCGGTGCCGGGGATGGCCAGGTTGCCCATGCTCCCCCGAGTATCGGCAGCCGCCACCCCGGGCTTGATCGGAGGGGGGGGAGGCGTCACCTCACTTCGGGTTGCAGCCGGACCTGCTCAACGGACGGAGGTGTCGGGTGTCCAGGAGCCGGTCCCGCATGCGGCGGAGCTGCTCCTGGATCACCAGGAGCGATTCCTCGGCCGCCTCGCCGGGCGCGTCCATGAGGAGGATCTGCACCTCCGCCATGGCCGACGTGAGCGGGTTGTTCAGGTCGTGTCGCGCCCTGGCCACCTCGCACAGGACGCCGTGCAGATCGAGGAGGTCCCCGTTGCGGGGATCGCACCCCGCGAAGCGGGCCACGTCGTCCAGCGAGTGACTTGCACCGATGGAGAGGGTGCGCGCCTCGACCTCACCATGGCCCGTCTGGGAGAGCGTGCACACGCTCCACCCGCCCGATGCCTGCAACGCCGCCGCCGCCCTGGCGAGGGCCGCGGCGCCGGTCGCTTCGGGGTCCACGAGCAGGACGCCCGGTGGTTCTGCGCCCAGCGCCGCCAACCCTCCCGCGGGATCCACGGCCGCTGCGCCGGGGAGCCGCGCGAGGCAGCGCGCCCGCAGCGCACCGGGTGGCACCGCCACGTAGATGGGTCGTCCGCTCATGTCGTGGCGCCGGGGGTCAAGGGCTCTTCGGGTGCGAGGCTCCGCCGGGGCGGACCCGTCCCGCCCCCACCTGAGCATCGGCCCCGACCCAGCGGAAGTTGAGCCGGCACCCTCAGGGGCCTGAACCCGCCTCCCGGCCGAGCCGGGCCTCCTGCCAGACAGAGTACAGAGCGGGGATGACCACCAGCGTGAGCACCAGCGCCGAGACCATCCCTCCCACCATCGGCGCGGCGATGCGCCGCGTCACCGAGGCACCGGCGCCCCCCCCCCAGTAGAGGGGGAGGAGCCCGGCGATGACGGTGACCACGGTCATCATCTTGGGGCGCAGGCGGAGCGCGGCCCCCTCCAGCACCGCCTCGTGCAGGTCCGCCGGCGTGCGCTTCCCCGCCGCCAGCCGCGCGTTCCAGGCGTTGTCCAGGTAGAGGAGCATGACCACGCCGGTCTCGGCGGCCACGCCGGCCAGCGCGATGAAGCCCACGGCGGTGGCCACGGACCAGTTGAAGCCCATCCACCATAGGAACAGCACGCCCCCGACCAGCGAGAACGGGAGCGAGAGGAGCACGATCAGCGTCTCGCCGATGCGCCCGAAGTTCATGTAGAGGAGCATGAAGATGATGAGCAGGGTGGCCGGCACGACCACCGCCAGCTTCTCCTTGGCCCGCTCCATGGACTCGTACTGCCCGGACCAGGCGAGGGTGTACCCCTCGGGAAGCGTGACCATCTCCTCCACCATGTCCCTGGCGTCGGCCACGTAGGCGCCCAGGTCCCGCGCGTCGGTGTCGATGAACACCCACGCCGTGGGGAACGCCTGCTCGGTCTTGATGGCCATGGGCCCGGCCACGGTGCGGATGCGCGCCACCTGGCCCAGGGGGACCTGCGCGACGCCCGCGGCGGGTACGCCCGCGCCGAAGCCGCCCGCTCCGGTGCCCGCACCGCCCGACGACCCGCCGCCCATCCCCGACATCCCGCCGGAGCCCGCGCCGCCCTGGGCGCCCGAGCCTCCCGCCATCCCGGTCATGGTCGAGGGAGACGCCATCGAGGCGGCCCCCGACCGGAGCATCCCCACCGGCACCAGCACCTCGGCCAGGCGCTCGGGCTGGTCGCGCAGCTCCTGGGGATAGCGCACGCGGATCGCGTAGCGCTCGCGCCCCTCGACCGCCGTGGTCACCGCCATCCCGCCGATGGCCGAGGAGATGACCATCTGGATCACGTCCACGTTCAGGCCGTAGCGCGCCGCGGCGTCCCGGTCGATCTCGATGTCCACGTACGACCCGGACACCACGCGCTCGCCGAACGCAGAGCGCGTGCCGGGGACCATCTGCACGGCCACCTCCACCTCGCGCGCAAGGCGCTCGAGCGTGGCCAGGTCGGGGCCGAAGATCTTCACGCCCACCGGCGTCCGGATTCCCGTGGCCAGCATGTCGATGCGTCCCCGGATCGGCATCGTCCACGAATTGGTCACCCCCGCGGTGCGCACGGCGGCGTCCATCTCGGCGACGAGCGACGCGTGGGTAACCCCGGCCCGCCACTCGCTCTCGGGCTTCAGGACGATGGTGGTCTCGAACATGTCGAGCGGCGCGGGGTCCGTGGCGGTCTCGGCCCGGCCCGCCTTGCCGAACACGCTCTCCACCTCCGGGAAGGATGCCAGGATGGAGTCCTGCATGCGGAGCGTGGAGGCCGCCTTGGCCACGCTGATCCCCGGGAGCGTGGTCGGCATGTAGAGGATCGTCCCCTCGTCGAGCGGCGGCATGAACTCCGAGCCGATGCGCCGCGC